>JANLXP010000168.1:0-3835 GCA_031365165.1 Alphaproteobacteria bacterium | reverse complement strand
TCCACGCCGGCGCTGTTCAACAGCGCACTGCGCAGAGCCGCGTCGTTCTTCAGGCGCTGGCGCAATTGTCCGACCGTCGCGTGCGCGTCGATCGTGTCGGGGGATTTGAGCGCCATCACTTGCGTGTTCACCGTCTCGACCGCCGAGGGTGACTTGTCGCGGATCTTGATCGCGTCGCTCGCATCGGCAAGCGCGAGTGTCTTCATCAGCACACCGACTTCCATCTCCACCTGCGACACAGCGAGCGCGAGCCGCGTGCGCTCCGCATCTTGTGCGGCCGTCGCTGCCTCCGCCGTGGCGTTGGCCGCGGCGGTGCGCGAGTCCGCGGCTTGCTTTTCCTGAACCGACGCAGCCGCTTGCTGTTGCGCGGCAACCCCCGATGCCTGGCTTGCCGCGCTCTTGAGACGCGCCTCGCTCAAATTCGCGGCCGCTTGCATTTGCCCGCGCACGGCCGCGCCGATCTCCGCCCGCTCCGCCAGATAATCGGCCGCAGCGCCCGTCGCGATCATCTGTGCCGTGCCGAACCCGACCTCAGGTGCACCGCCGTTCGCGGCCATCCGCGTCGTGGGCACGTTGTAGCCTGTCGACACCATCGCAAGTGCTGAGGGGAAGTGATCGCCCGACTTCGGATTGTCGGGATCGGTCGTGCCTTGCACCGGAAAATAAGTCATCTCGCGTCGCTGATAGCCGAAATGCAGCTGCGGCCAATTCTGCGTTGTGACCCCTGATTCCACCCGCAGGCCCCAGTCCGTTTGTGTCCCCACGACCGCGAGCCGCCGCTCGCCCGAGCAACCCAGATTGGCCTCGCACATCGCCCGGTCGCGAACGCGCGTCCACTGTGAGGCGATCGCGTTGATGCAATCGCTTCTCTGCGGCTCGACCTCGATACTGCAAATCTGATCCTGAAGTTCCTTCAAGCTCAGGTTCTTCTTGCCCGCGAGAAACATCGCGGCCGAACCAGTGGCCAGCGTTTGATTGACCTCCGGCGCGAAGACGCTGCCGCCCGAGACAAACCCAGCGATCACCGGCGGCACCGCGCCCGTGTCGGTGTAGGTCGGCGCCACGTAGCGCTCGCGCCGCTTGTAGCCGATTTGCACGCCTGCGTCCTTCGGCTCCGCGCCGACGGAGATGCCGCCCGTCGTCTCGACAAAGATCGCGTTCGGATTTGCGCATCCTGCCACAAAACCCGCGCTTAAAAGCACGGCTATCTTCGCTCTCATAATGTCCCCGCTTCCTAACCGTTGATGGAGCCGCGCAAGAGATCTCGCACGCTCAGTTGCGCCGGCGCGACGTTCACGCCTGCCGGTAGAGCAGGCCAAGCGATCAGCGCATTCTCATTCGTCATTTCAAGCAGCGTCTGCTGGTGATACCCGACGCCGAAATGCCGGTCGCTTGGACCCACGCCGATGGAAACGCCGGCGACCGCAATGTCGAACAGTTCACCTGCTCGCCCCGGCGCCACGGCCGGAAGTGAACACCAGCGAAAGCCAAAACCCGCATCTTTCGCACAGGCGTCGTCGGGCGCAGCGGTGCTTGCCGCTTCCGCCGGTGCACCGACCCACCGGTTGCGCAGTTCGGCGACCGTCAATTGAACCTCGCCGATCGCAACAGCCGTGCCGCGAAATGCGTCGTCGACCCAAACGCCATAGAACTCAAACCGATGCACGTCGCCCGCGGCCGCGTCGTCGCCGGACGCGTCATGCGCCACGGAGAACAGGCCGACCACTTGCCGCTCGCCGTCGCCGTTTTCGAAACTGAACGCGCATCCGCTCAGCGCAAAGGCGAGCAACGGCGCGGCGCCGCAAAGCGCACGCTTCCGCTTGAGCACGTCCCTCCTGCTCCGCGAATCCCCAGTCATGCGCCGAACCTGCGCGTGGGGGTGCGCGAGGGCAATTGCAGACGCTGCGGTCCAAGACACTCCGCACAACGACTGTTGCCGCTGGGCTGACTTTAACCTTTCGTTAAGACATTCAAGGCGCGATTCGAAAGCGCGGTTTGCCTCAGAATTCCTTGGCTTCCTTCGCATCCGCTGCGGGATCGCAGGCCGCGCCGCATTTCGAATAGTAGACGTCGCGCAGGTCCGGCATGGGGCGCGTGATCTTGTTCGGCGGAATGCCCTCAGAGTTTCCATAGTGCGCGAGGATCAGCCACGCGCCATTGCTCTGCTTCTCAAGGACGAACATCGTGGCCACGGCAGTCTCATAGGTGGTCTGGGCCGCTGATGCATAGAAATAGCCGCGCTCCCAAACAGACACTTTAGCGAGCCGTGGATCGAGTTTCAGCACGTCGATGTCGTACGCGAACTTCAGCGCCTTCGAAGCCAACTCGTTGTTGATGCGTGGACCGTCATAGGCGGCGCGGCTTCGCTGGTCGGGCGGTAGATAGGGAATCTCGGCGTAGCCCGGTCCACTGTCGATCGCGCCCGGCGCCATCAGCAACGAAGGCCGCTCCGCCGGAACCTTGCCGACGCGCTGATACCAGGCGGCGATTACGGCGCGAACTTTGGCCTCGTCCTCGGCGCTCTGCGCAAACGCAGGGCTGACGGCGAGCAGCATCAAACCAATCAAGATTGCAAACTTCATGGGTGGCGTCCGTTGAAGGTTCGCCCAGGGTGTACCGGTCAATCAGGGCGAAAATTAGGGACGCGCCCGCAGCGAGCGATTGATCGCCTCGTCCAGCGCCGAGAGAAAACGCGAACGATCGCCGGCCGCGAACGGCTTCGGCCCGCCAGTAGTCTCCCCGGTCGAGCGCAAATGCTCCATCAATCCGCGCTGCGCCATCGCGGCGCCAATGGAGGCGGTTGTGAACGCGCGCCCCGTCGGCCCGATCGCCTCCGCACCCAACTGCAACGCACGATGCGCGAGCGGAATATCTGCCGTCACCACAATGTCGCCGCGTGCGAGGCGAGCCACGATCCAATCGTCTGCCGCGTCCGGCCCCTCCGCCACGACCACCATCTCGAGCAACGGATCGGCGGGCACGCGCACGCCGCCGTTCGACACGACAAAGACCTTGAGCCCATAGCGGCGCGCCACGCGATAAACCTCCTCCTTCACGGGGCAGGCATCGGCATCGACGAAAATCTCGATCGGTTTGGTGGCGGATTCGGTCATCGCGCGCGATTTTGCGAACAATTCGCGTGGACACAAGTCACGCGCGCAGGGGGCGTGCAGTATTTCGCCGTTGCGGAGCGGGGCGGATTGGCCAATGCTTGGCGCACAGCGAAATTGAGGCAACGGCCATGGGCGACAGCGGCATCAGCTCCATCCAGCAAGAAGCGCGAGAGCGCGCATTCGCGACGCCGCTGGCGGATTTGCATCCGGGCGATCCCGATCTCTTTCGCACCGACACGCACTGGCCCACCTTCGAACGGCTGCGCGCGGAAGACCCGGTCCATTGGTGCCGCGAGAGCGAGTTCGGACCGTATTGGTCGGTGACGAAATACCAAGACATCATGGCGGTCGACACGAACCATCACGTGTTCTCCTCCGACGCGGCGCTGGGCGGCATCACGATCCGCGATGCGCGCCCCGATCTGCGCCGCCCCAGCTTCATCGCCATGGACCCGCCGAAGCACGACGTGCAGCGCAAGACGGTAAGCCCGATCGTCTAGCCGGCGAACCTAGCGCAGATGGAGCCGATCATCCGCGAACGCGCGGCGAAAATTCTGGACGCATTGCCGGTCGGCGAGACGTTCGATTGGGTCGATCGCGTCTCGATCGAACTCACGACCCAGATGCTGGCGACGCTGTTCGACTTCCCATTCGACGAACGGCGCAAGCTCACGCACTGGTCCGACATCGCGACCGCGCTGCCAATGAAGGGTGGCTTGGTC
>JANLXP010000166.1:0-17775 GCA_031365165.1 Alphaproteobacteria bacterium | reverse complement strand
CCTCGCGATCGCACTCGCACTCACATGCGCCTTCGCGTGGAACGCCGCCGCCGAAAGCACCTGGACCAGTTGGCGCAACAGCCCACACGCCAAGATGCTGCCGTTCAAGTCCGAGGAAGCGTTCCGCCGCTACCTCGCCGAACGCGCAAAGCGCCAACAGCAACGCCGCGAAACGGACGTTATCTTGCTCAATCAGCCGGCACCCCCGCCCGCAGCGGAAGCGACCGCCATGGACGGCGCCAAAGCGGGCGCCGACGACAAAATCACGAACACGCAAGAAGCCGGCGTCGACGAAGGCGGCATTGTGAAGGTCAAGGGCGACATGCTCGTCATCCTGCGCCGCGGCCGCTTGTTCACGGTCTCGACGCGCAACGGCGAACTGCGCCCCATCGACTACATCGACGCGTTTCCGCCCGGCGTGAATCCGTCCAGCGATTGGTACGACGAAATGCTGATCGCGGGCGATCGCGTCATCGTCATCGGCTTCAGCTACGGCCGTGGCGGCACGGAAGTGAATCGCTTCCGCCTAAGCGCCGACGGACACTTGCGCTTCGAAGACGCCTATCACTTGAAATCCAACGACTATTATTCCTCGCGCAACTACGCCTCGCGCTTGATCGGCACGCGGCTGATCGTCTACTCGCCGCTCTACGTCCCCTATAACGCCGAACTCTCGACCGAATGGATGCCGGCCGTGCGCCGTTGGACCGGCAATCCGCAGGCGGGCTTTCAGCGCATCGTGAGCGCGCACGACATCTACATCCCCCGCCAATGGGAGAATCCGGAACGCGCCTCGATCGACGCGATCCATACCGTCACCGAATGCGATCTCGCCGCCCCCGAACTGCGCTGCCGCGCGACCAGCGTGCTCGGACCCGCCGGCCGCACGTTCTATGTCTCCGCGCATGCGGTCTATGTCTGGGTCACCGACTACGGTTGGTGGCGGCCTGAGCGTGAGCGCAACCAATCGATGCTCTACCGCTTGCCGCTCGATGGCAGCGCGCCGTCGGCCGTCGTCGTGCACGGCGCGCCGGTCGACCAATTCTCGTTCCGCGAAGATTGGGAAGAAGGTGTCCTGAACGTGCTCGTCCGCAGCGACGGCGGCGGCGACGCGATGTGGAACCCCGAATTCTCGAGCGGCGACGTCGCACTGTTGCGCGTCAGCCTAAGCCAGTTCGGCGACGGCACCGACGTGCTTGACCGCGGTGGTTATCGCGAACTGCCGCGCCCATCCGGCAACGCCTACGCATTCCAAAACCGCTTCGTCGGCGGCTACCTGCTCTATGGCACTGGCAACAGCTGGGGCGCGCCGAGCGGTGGGAACGGCGGCGTCGTCGTCGCAAGTCTGCGCGGCCGGACGGTCACGCAAATTCCGCTGAGCCACGGCGTCGACCGTATCGAAGCGATGGGCGACGACGCGGTCGTCATCGGTGCCGACCAACGCAACTTGAACTTCCAAGCGATCGAACTGACGCAAGGCTGGCGTCCGCAATTGGGCGACCGCTACACGATGGAAGGCGCGACCCAAGGCGAAACGCGCAGCCAAGCGTTCTTCTTTAAGCCCGAAGCCGCCGACGACGGCGAGGGTCAGCCTGGCGTCCTAGGTTTGCCCGTCACACGCGCCGGCCGCCCGGGCTTCCACCAACTCGTCGAAGGCTCCGCCGCAATCACGTTCCTACGCCGCTCGAACCGCCGTTTCTTGGCCCTCGGCGAACTCGGCTCCGGCGAACTCAGGAGTTCGAACGACAACTGCCACGCCTCGTGCGTCGACTGGTACGGCAACGCACGGCCCATCTTCCTGCGCGGCCGCACCTTCGCGCTCATGGGCTACGAACTCGTCGAAGGCGAAGTCACCCAACGCGCCATCCGCGAACTACGGCGCACCAACTTCGCCCCCGGCGCCCGCTAACAAAAACTCACCCCTCGCCCTCCCACTTCGGGAGGAGTTACTGCTATCGTTGGATCGGGCCGCACTTTAGGCCCCCCCTGCGGGGGTTTGATGCGTTGTGGTTGCGTCATGAGGCCGCCGACTGGGAAAATGGCTTGTGCGGAAACGGCTGGATCGCCTCGAAACCTGCCGTTCGCTGAACAACTGCGGAGCGGCAGAAATTCGCCGCAAAACAGACGTTCAGCAGTAACCCCAGCGTTGGGAGACGCCGGGTTACAGCTATCGATCGGCCCGCACTTTAGACTCAACGGTAACGAACATGCCGCAGCAATAGCCGCGTGACCGGTTGGGCAATTTGTTGAAGGCGGGCAGTTGGCTTCTGCCGTAGAGCGCGCGTCGCGTTCCGCCGCAACAGCGCCGGGAAGCGACCTGCGAATGTCGCTTTGCGCGCGGTTGTTAATAGAGCGGCAGATTACGGCCGATTAGGCCATGCCGGTGTTGTGACTTGATGAATCGCCTTGCGGGACCCCGCAGAGGCGGGCCCAAATGCGTCCCCGATGCGTAATAGCAGCTAATCTTCGAAATTGAAGCCGATGCGAAAAATACTTTCGTGGTCTTCAGTATAACTGGCCGCGGCAAAAGTGTTGAAGTTCTCCGCCCATTCGTATTCCAAGGCCGTTGACACGGTCTTTACGTTGTCTTCGGTGCTGAACGCTTCGAGAAAGACAGTCAGATCCGGAATGATTTCGCGTTCCGCTTCGACCGCCCAGATCGCCGTTGCCTCATATTTTCCACCATCTTCGGGCTTCGAAAAGTTCACGCCGATGTTGGCGTTGAACGTCCAACCGTCCAGATGCTGCCCAAAAATCAGATAAGGCATGAAATCGAATTTTCCGCTGCTGCCCGCTTCTCTTGAGCCGGTGGGCACCTTCACCTTGAGGGCCGTCAGTATCGACGGCTCCCAATTTCCTTCGAGCGCCACCTCGTAAGATGGCGTGATTTCCAGATCGCCCAGGCCGCTGACCCTTTCCTCGCCCTTGGGGTGTTCCCAAGTATAGAAGAACGGCTCGATGAGGATTTCAGCGCGATCGCCGAGGGCGTATTCGAACTGCGTCAGAGTTCCCCCGGAGGTACCATCCTTGGATCTCCCATATTCATAGGACTGGCTGAACGCGAAATCGCCTTGCTTGCCGATTTGCGCAGTCTCCGTTTCAATCGCGGTATTTGCAGAAGCGGAAATCGCGCAGCTAAACGAGACAATCGAGATTGCCGCAGCTCGCGCAAGGACAGCGGCGACGTGATCGTTCTGAGCGGCAACATATTTGCCTTGTTGCATCGTATATTCCCCAGAGTAAAGAGAGAGGAGAGGCCGTTAGACGCAAGTTTTTGGATTTCGCCTCTGTCACTCTCAGACCCCAGCGTGACGCTGCGCACCAGACAAACCGTTGTCGATTGGAAAACCTAACAGGCACAAGAGTTCGGGTGGTTGCTTGAACTTTACCATTTGGTATGGAATCGAAGCATTTGCCTCATGCGATGCAGGAATCCCGCACGCGCAGTCGACTGCGATATGGCCCCATTCTTCGATCCGAACGCCGCATGTAGGGCTGCGCCGTGTCCAGCTTCCCGCGATCGCGCTGGATGATGCGAGCCGTCCAAGCGTATGATGCGGAATGAAAATACTGCTGATTGAAGACGACGTTGAATCTGCGTCGCACCTTATTGCGGCGCTGAACAACGGAGGCCACCAAGTCGATCACGCGACGTCCGGCCGCGAAGGTTTGGGACTTGCAATGGATGGTGCATTCGATGTGGCAATCGTGGACCGCATGCTGCCTGGAATCGATGGCCTGACGTTGGTGCGAATGCTCAAAGCCGCTCAAGTACCGACGCGCGTCATCTTTGTGACCACGATGGCCGGCATCGACGATCGGGTAGACGGGTTCAACGCCGGCGGGGACGACTATCTAATTAAACCGTTCGCAATGCCGGAACTTCTGGCACGGGTCGCCGCCTTGGCGAAGCGTAACGAACCCAAGCGGGACGATTCCACCCTGTGTATCGGCGACATGGAGTTCAATCTCGTACGACGCCAAGTGAAACGTGGGGGGCGGACGCTCGAATTGCAGCCGCAAGATCAGAAATTGCTTGAAGTGCTGATGCGAAATGCCGGACGGGTCGTCACGCGCACGATGCTGCTCGAACAGGTTTGGGATTTTCACTTCGACCCAAGAACCTCGATCGTCGAGACACAAGTCAGCCGCCTGCGGTCCAAAATCGATCGCCCTGGAGAACCTTCGCTGATCGAAACCGTCCGCGGCTCGGGATATTGCTTTCGCAATGCTCGCTAGGCTCGTTCGCATGACTGCGTTTCGCTACACAGCGCTTTACACACTGATGTTCTTCGCGTCCGTCCTTGCGCTGTTCCTCACTACTTATTGGTCCATCGGCAAATCGCTGCAGGACAACATGGCCAAAGGCATCGAGGCGCAAGCGACCGCACTTACGGGTGCGCATGAAGCAGGCGAGCTGTCGGAGCTGATCCGTGCCGTGAACCGGCTGTCCGCAGCCTCGGGCGGCGAGCGGGTCTATTTGTTGCTGGATCAATCGGGACGAAAGGTTGCAGGAAACCTCGGCTCCGTAGCGCCGCGAAACGGCTGGACGCATCTGTCCGTGCCAATCAATGGTCCAGGCGCGCCACTACACGACAGCGAAGACGATGAAACGGCACCACACGACGTTTTGGCGCTCGGCGTGACCTTGCCCGACGGCTATTTCCTTCTTGTCGGAGACGACACCGACCAGATATCCGATGCGGAAGAAGCAACGATACACGCGTTTCTTTGGGCGTTGATACCAGCCTTCGTGTTGGGCTGCGGCGGCGGCGCGTTCTTAAGCCTCAGCTATTTCAAACGCATCGACGCGATCACGCAGGCAAGCAAGGAAATCGTCGACGGCGACCTCAGCCGCCGCATCGGCGTTCGCGGCACCAACGACGAGATGGATCGCCTAAGTTCGAACCTGAACAACATGTTCGAACGCATCGAAGTGCTGATGGAAAGCCTTAAGCAAGTGTCCGCCGACATCGCCCACGATCTGCGCACGCCGCTGTCGCACTTGCGACAACGCCTCGAAGCCGCACGAGCAGCGCCTCAGGCCGAAGGCGTCTACGAAAGCGCGATCGATCACGCTATCCTTCAAGTCGACGATATCCTCGCGACGTTTTCGGCTCTCATTCGAATCGCTCAAATCGAATCCAGAAGCCGACGATCCGCCTTCGCCGAGCAAAGCCTGTCGGACATTTTTGCCCACGTCGCCAATGCGTACGCAGGCGTGGTCGCCGACAAGGGCCAAGTTCTCTCGGTACACCTCGACGAGGGGATAGCTTTCGTGGGGGACCGTAGCCTCTTGGTCCAAATGCTCTCGAACTTGCTGGAAAACGCCCTTCAGCACGCGCCGAACGCCGCCCGTATCGAAGTATCGCTTGCTCTTGTCGAATCAGACGCGATCGGCGTCGTCGCCGACAGCGGACCGGGCATTCCGGAATCCGAACGCCAAAACGTCTTGAAACGCTTCTACCGGCTCGATCACAGCCGTTCGACGCCCGGACATGGGCTGGGTCTTGCGCTTGTCGCAGCCGTCGCCGAACTACACGGCATCGAGGTCAAACTCGGCGACAATCGGCCGGGACTTCGCGTGACGCTCAGATTCCCTTCGGCCGCTAGAACGTAAGGCCGAGAGCCGCATACCAAGAGTATCGATTGGTCTCTTGCGCATTCTGAACGCCGGGACCCAACGATGCGAGGACATGCCAATTGTCGTCCAAGTCATAGCTTGCCCCCACACTCGCGCCGGTACTCTCGCGACCGCCGATTTCATCCGCGGATCGATGGTAAATTTCCACACCCAACTGCAGATCGCGCAACACTTGGCGCGTGACGGCCCAAGACGCGACGCAAAAATTCTTCGAACCGCCGCCGCGATTGAGCACACAGCCGCCGCCGCCGAACGTCGACCAATCGCTCCAAGATTTTCCGATCCACACCGGCAGAAGTAGTGATGCGTGGCGCTCGCCAACCTTGGCCAAGCCTGCGGGCAAGAACACGCGCGGAAACACGCTCACATCCCAACCGTCGCTGTCCTGGTGCAGAAAGCGGTACTTGGCGGCCAACTCGATATTGCCCAGACTAACCGACGATCCGCCGTCCGTAGGATTGTCGTAACCGATCGGCAACGTCATCGAGAGCTGAAGATTCTCTCCGGCACCATAGTTGAAATCGAGGCCCGCGGCGCCGCCCGAACCGCCGCGCGATTTTGACCCGTTGCCGAACGCGTATATTTCCCAATGCTGGTAAGGCGTTGGTGTGGGGTCGTCGGTAACGTACGGCGGTCCGGCGAACGCGGGGCTAATCGTGGTTGCAACGAGAATCGCAATTGTTGCTGTGCGCATGGAGTCCCCTTCGAACGAATTGCTCTAAGCCGGCGTGCCGTCCGGCGCTTCCGAGCGGCGTCCCGTAAGCGCTATGCACACGATGATGAAGACCGCCAACGCCCCCGACGCTGCGAAGCGGTCCAGCGCCAGTCCGCCGTGATTGACCGGCTTATCGAGCAAATCGCCCAACGTCGCGCCCAACGGCCGCGTCAAGATAAAGGCGCTCCAAAACAAGAACGTGCGCGAAATGTTGGTGAAGAAGTACGCTGCCGCAATCGCCACCAACCCGGCACCGAACACGATCGCGCCGCCTTCGTAACCGAAGTTGTTTGTATCGGCCACCCAATCGCCCAATGCCGTTCCTAAGGTTTGCGAGAATAGTATCGTGATCCAGTAAAACGATTCGATTTTGCGGGACACGATACTCTCGACTGAAACCGACCCCGCGGCCCAATACCAAATGCCGAGCGAGACCATCAACAGTGCGAACAGCATCGTCGACCCGCCGGTGTATCCGATGCCGAGCGATCTTGTCGCATAATCGGCCATGGTCGTCCCCGCGGTTGTGGTCGCAACAATGACAAACCAATAGAGAAAGGGGCGAAACGATTTCGCCGCCAGCTGCACGCCTACCGCGACGACGAAGATGGCGATGAAGATGACGCTCGCAACCGCGTAACCGAGATCCAATGTCATCGATACCGCATCGCCCCCCGTCTCGCCTAAGGTGGTGGCGACGATTTTGATGATCCAAAACATCAAGGTGACTGCCGGGACCTTGCTCAAAAGGGCCGACGTCGTCGGCACGGCCGAGGTGCCCGATACAAACTGATTCATGTCCGGCGCCTTCCTCACAACCAACCTTGCTCTACTTCGCACACGGCCTTCAGCACGACAACCACTGCGACGAAAACCGGTGCATACAAATTTGTAAGTCATCGGTAACTGCCGGCGCACGGACCGCAAGCGAATGACAAAGCCAAATGCGCGGGTCAAAATCTGAGTGATCGGGCCGGCGTTTCGCACCTCTTTTTCGCGCTTGAGTAAGCACATTCGTGGTTCTCGATTGCACCGACGCCGAGATGGAACCGATGCGCAACATGCCAACCCGCTTCCTATTTGGAACGCGGCCTCATGCGGGAAATGTAATGCGTGCCACCTTTGAACGGCGGTGCGCGACTCCTATTGTCAATCAACCGAGGGCGGTGAACCATTTTGGAGTTTGTGAAATGAGCAGCCAATCGATTCGTCTACGCGCTACGACCTGGATCGGTCTCGCAGCCGGCCTCGCGCTCGTCGGCACCACATCAGCCGCGTTCGCATTTCACGGCGAGCGTCTGGTTTCCAAGGCCAAAATCACAATGGAACAGGCAACGGCGATTGCTCTCAAGACTCGCCCGGGCAAGATTACCGACAAGGAACTCGAGAAGGAAAGCGGAGGCAGCGGTTTGCGATACAGCTTCGATATCAAAAGCGGCAACAGAATGTTCGAAGTCGGCGTCGACGCGCTCGACGGCAAAGTCCTGGAAAACAAGATTGAAGGGCCGAAGGCCTGACGTTGATCTTTCGCGAACCAGTACTTGGCGAAGGTTTTTGTTTCAGTATCGAACCACGGCAACTCGACATCGCGTAGCCGCTTTTGTCCCGCTCGCAAAATTGCCTGCTTGGCAAGTGCTTCAAGCCGATCTCCATCAACCCTGCTCGTGGACGCCTTGCTTAGTAAGACAGCTAGGGGGTCAACATCGAGCCCAATGGACGCTAGTCCACTTTGAACAGCAGCCTGCACGACAGTGCCGGAGCCTGTCATGGGGTCCAGGATTTTGGCACCGCGTGGCAGCTGATTCGTTCCCATCATACTCAACTTTTGATCAGCATAGAACCGAGTCCGCTCTTCGGCACCGCGCCGACTCGCGGCGCCGTCGAATTTGCTCAGCAAGCCAACGATTGCGGCCCATCGGACAAATTGTCCGCGGCGGCGTGCGCAGCGCTTACCTCAGTGACTTTTCGAGAGAAAAGTGTTAATTATTTCGCGCAATGCAGATCGCCCCACACAACGCGCCCGCCTATGCACCGCGGCAGATTGCCCGCGACGCCGATGCGCATCTATTCGCGCTGGCCAAACGCACGCCAAACGCATTGCGAACGGATTCCAAACGGATAAACCCGCACAAATCCGCCGTGCAAACGCATCTAACGGATTCGATTTCGCATCTTTCGCCATGCAGACGGAGCGCAGACGCTTTGCACACGGATTCCAGACGGATATTTCCGCACAAATCGGCCGCGCAGACGCATCAGACGGATTCGTTTTCGCGTTTCGCACCCCGCCGCATTGTGGTGACACAAAACGTTCCCACAGATTCAGTGGGTTGCATCGCAGACGCGCGCACCGCCTATCGCGCTTGTGCGCGCGCGAACTTCGTCATGCGCGCGAGACGGCACGCACGCAATCAATCGAGCCTGGCGCGAAGGTCTGCGTCCCTGCAACCGTAAGTTTGAAATCGCAGAAGGAGAGTGGAAACCCAGAATTAAGACATCGCGCTAAGCCCGGTTTGGCGTATAGAGATTCTCCTATGTCACGACTCGATTCGGCCATCCGACGTTTCAACGCTGCCCTCGAACGGCTCGAGGCTGCTGCCCGCCGTTCGAACGGGCACGCACCGTCTCCCTTCGACGATGGGCTCGCGAAGGAGCTCAACGCGCTGCGCGAAGATCGCGCCAAGCTCGCTGATGAACTGTCGCGCTTGAACGTCGAAAAAGTGGCGCTCGAAGGCTTCACCGAAGAGGTGGCCGGACGGCTCGAAGGCGCGATCCGCGAGATCCGCGCCGTGCTCGCACATTAAGGGGCCGCACATGGCGCACGTCACCGTCACCGTGAACAACATGAGCTACACGCTCGCGTGCGATGACGGCGAAGAAGCGCACCTCACGGCACTGGCAAAGCGGTTCGACAAGCGCGTGACTGAGGTCAAGAAAGAGGCCAAGAACGCCTCCGAGGCCCAATTACTCTTAATGACAGGGCTCTTGCTTGAGGATGAGCTCGACGCGGCGGACCTGGGCGATGAGGACAAATTCGCCCTTCTGCTCGAAAACGCCGCCCGTCGCATGGAAGACATTGCCGCGCGCCTCGGCTGACCCTACCTTAAGCGCGGGCGGGTACTGCCTCGCACGTTAGAATCTAGGACCCAGGGGCCGTAATCAGACCTCAACGGGAGCTGTCTCTGGCCCGGACCGTGGTCCGGATCATATGGCGCCCACCTGCTTAAGCAGGCCCGTGAGGATCCGTAGTTCGACGGCATGGTGGTCCCGCCCACTTTTACGAGATCGATTTGACGAAGAAGGAACTCCGCATCGAAGCCCTCGCGCGCCGCACCGGCGTGGCCGAGGCTGCGGGTCCAAAGGCCGCCCTCTTGATCGCGCGGCGTTTGCTCGGCGACTTCGTTTTCATGAAGGGCGCGATCATTGCGGGCTACGCCGCGATCGGAAGCGAAATCGATCCGTTCCCACTGATGGCGGCCTTGAACGGGCAGGGCCACCCGCTCTGCCTGCCGCGCACCGAGGATAAGGCCATCGCGTTTCGCGCCTGGAAACCGGGCGAACCGCTGATCCCAGGGCGCATGAACGTGCCGGAGCCAGCAGCCACGGCAAAGGAACGCCGCCCCGATCTCCTGATCGTGCCGTTGCTGGCGTTCGACAACGATGGTTACCGCTTGGGCTACGGCGCCGGCTACTACGACCGCTACTTGAGCGAACACCGCGCAAAGCGCACCATCCGCGCGATCGGCATCGCCTACGCGGGCCAGCACGTCGACAAGCTCCCGCACGAGCCGCACGACGAACCGCTCGACGCCGTGGTGACCGAAGAGCGCGTCTGGCGCTTCGAAAGGACTTGAATGCGCCTGTTGTTCTTAGGTGATCTCGTCGGCCGCTCTGGCCGCACCGCCGTCGTCGAGCACGTGCCCGATCTGCGCCGCAAACTCGCGCTCGATTTCGTCATCGTGAACGGCGAGAACGCGGCCGGTGGCTTCGGCATCAACGAAGAAATCTGCGGCGCGCTGTTCGCGTCCGGCGTCGACTGCATCACCACCGGAAATCACGCGTTCGACCAGCGCGACAAGATCGACGTCTACGACAACGAGCCCCGCCTGCTGCGCCCGGTCAATTACCCGCAAGGTGTCCCCGGCAAGGGAGCCGGCCTGTACGAAACCAAAACCGGCAAGCGCGTGCTGGTCATCAACGCCATGGGCCGCGTCTTCATGGAGGCGCTGGACGACCCGTTCGCCGCCGTCGACCGCGAGCTCGAAGCCTGCAAGCTCGGCTGGGGCTGCGACGTCGCCGTCGTCGACATCCACGCCGAGGCGACATCGGAGAAGATGGCGATGGGCCACTTCTGCGACGCGAGAGCAAGCCTCGTTGTCGGCACGCACTGCCATGTACCGACGGCGGACGCGCAAATTCTGCACGGCGGGACGGCGTACCAAACGGACGCCGGCGCCTGCGCCGACTACGACAGCGTCATCGGCATGGAAAAGACCGAACCGCTGCAGCGCTTCACCCGCAAACTCTCGACCGGCCGCATGACCCCGGCCCAAGGACCCGCCACCATCTGCGGCGTCTTCCTTGAAACCGACGACAACACGGGTCTCGCCACGCGGATCGAGCCCGTACGCCTCGGTGGCCGCCTGAAACAGACGGTACCGGGCGACGTGACCCCTTGATTGAAGCCTGAGCCTTGCGCTTTATCACCGCCCGAAAATCCGCAGAGACGAAAAAGCATGGCCGGCCATAGTCAGTTCAAGAACATCATGTTCCGCAAGGGCGCGCAGGATGCGAAGCGCTCGAAGCTGTTCTCCAAACTCGCGCGCGAAATCACCATCGCCGCGAAAGGCGGTCTGCCGGACCCGGACAAAAACGCGAAACTGCGCGCGGCCATCATCTCGGCACGCAAAGAAAGCATGCCGCGCGACAACATCGAGCGCGCGATCAAAAAGGCCTCAGGCCCCGACTTGGATAACTTCGAAGAGGTCCGCTACGAGGGTAGAGGACCCGGCGGCGTCGCCATTATCGTCGAGGCCTTGACCGACAACCGCAACCGAACGGCCGGCGACGTGCGTTCGCTTTTCACGAAACACGGCGGCCAAGCCGGCGAAACCGTCGCCTACATGTTCGACCGTCTGGGCCAGATCCAATACCCCGCGAGCGTTGCAAGCGCCGAGGCGATGCTCGACGCCGCCATCGAAGCCGGCGCCGACGACTGTCAAACCTCCGACCAAAACCACGACCTCTTCTGCAAGCCCGACGACCTGAACGAAGTCGCCCGCGCGCTAGAGAAGAAATACGGACCCCCGTCGATGGCAAAATTCGTCTGGCGCCCGCAGACCGGTGTCCCGGTCGAAGGCGAAGCGGCAGAAGCGCTGGTCAAGCTCCTCGACGCACTCGACGACCACGACGACGTGCAGACCGTGTACGCCAACTTCGAAATGTCCGACGCCACGATGGCGAAACTGACGGCGTGACCTTGGATTGGCGAGCGCCCGCCGCCTGCGCGGCGCTGGGCCTACTCTTGACCGCCTTGTTCGTCGTTCTCGCCGCGCAAGGCGAAGCGCACGGCCTTCCCGACCGCACGCGCCTCAAAGAACTGCAGGGCACACTGAGCCACGTCGCCAAGAACAAATACGACGTCGAGTTCCGCCTCGACCCCTGGAAGGCAACTTTCCAATACCTCACCAAGGAACGCGCGCTCTCGACCGTCGCAGCAGCATTGCGCGAGGGCGAGAGCGTGACAGTGCTCGTCGACGGCTCGACGTTCGCCGACAGCGAAGGAGAACGCGTCACGATCTTCGCCCTAACCGTGAACGGCAAAGTCGTCCGCACGTTCGCTCAGGTCGATGAGGCCTGGCGCGCCGACAATCGCGTGTTTCCGTGGCTGATGGCCGTCTTCGGCGTCGCCACCCTCGCGCTGGCCGCGACCGCAGTCTACGAGCGCCGCAACGCGTAGACGCACAAAAGGCACGACGCGTGCCCCGCATCGTGCCTTCTGCGAAAATCCAACGGCGACGGCTACGGGGAGAGAACCCGCCGCCACCGCTGGAGAAGGTTCAGTAGCGCACCGGCGCCCGGCGCCAGAGTTGCTCGGCCGTCATCGTTGTACGCAGCGGCTCGCCGCCACGCGTGAACGTCAGCGACGACACCATCACCGACACCAGCTTCGCGCTCGGGCCTTTGACAGACAGGATCGCATACCGCGCCTCACCGACGGGCGAGAGCAGGATGTCGTGCACAGTGGCAACCTCTTGACCGTTCGGCCCGACCACGCGCGACTGCAACAGGCGCGACACGGTCTTCACTGCCGGGTCCTTAAAGCTGTCGTTCATCGCTTCGATACGCGAGACGAAGGCGCCATCCGCGGCGTTGTCGATCTGGCCTTCGGTCACGTTCGTGCGCGCGTGCAAGGTGCCGTCCGGCGCCCGCGAGATGGTGATGAGGCGCGGCTTCACCGCAACCTTGTCGGCACCGATCCCCAAGAAGCCGCCGTCCGCAACGACGAACGCATCGAGATAGTTGTCTTTGCCGACCACGACATCGCTGATGCGCCCAACTTTTTCCTTTTGCTGCACGTTCTCGACCGACGTGCCGATCAGCTGCTTGCCGGAAAGCGAGCCGGGCAGTGCTGCGGGCAGCAGGATCTCTTTCGTGCCTTCCGTCAGGGAATCGTACGCTTTGACTGTGGCGTTCCAAGCGTCGCGGGCACCCTTCTTTAGGGCGTTCCAGGCGTCGCGTGCCGCATCGGCGATCTGCTCGCCGGTGGTCTTGTTGTTGTCCGCCGCAAACGCCGGCGTGGGAATTGTGGACAGCAGGCTAAGCGCCGCGAATGCGGCGAGCAATTTCCTCATCGTCATCTCCTGCAAAAACCCTCACGCGAAAACGCCAGGGCGCGAGTCGATAAACGCGCAAGGAACTTGGTGGTTCCGCGTGGGCACCATCACCGCAATGCAGCGTACAGCGAAGATTTATGGAACCGTATCAGTGCGCGTGCGTTTGGCGCGCTTAGCGAAACTAACGCACCCGCGAACACACGAAGTCGAGCAGCTGTTCGCCCATCGTGCCGGGGATGACCTTCTCGCCCTTCGACCGCCAATCGCTTTCATATTCGATCGAGTACGAGGAATAGGAGAGCCGCTTTTCGCAATCGACGGCGGCCTTGCGCGGCGTATTCGGGCCGTCTTCGTCGTGGTGGTATTTTTCTTTCTCAAGATAGGTGACCAGCCCGTCGCTGCCCTTATGAATGCTGTCCACATCGATGAGCGTCGTGTGATGCGTGTCCTGCCAATCTTCCGCCCACGCGCTGGTGGCCGCGAAGAGGGCGAACAAAAAAGCTGGTGCAATGCGCATAGCGAGCGTCTCCTGACAGTGGGTCGGCTACTCCGTCGTCACTGTCCCTTTATCGATATTCACCCGCACGCGGGCGACGCCGCTGCGGTGGCTGAGGCCGTCGACATAAAGCTGATACGGAAACTCGATCAACAAGCCGCGCCCCGCGTCATAGCGCGTGCGCAGGCGCTGAAAGTCGATGCCGACGAAGCCCATCCCGTCCTTGTCGCCAACGATGCGGCAGATCCGGCCCTCGTCCATGCCCTGAACCGAGTTGGCGCGGTCGGGCATGAGAATGACCAAATGCATGCTGCAACAAACGGGCTCGCCGCCGGTGTCTGAGACGGCAAGGCGCACCATGCCGTTATAGAACGCACGCGTGTTCTTCTCCCACGGCTCGGCAATCGATCGAATGTCGGCGGCGTAGTCGCATGGGCGAACCTGCACGGCAGCTGCGGGGAGCGTGGCAGCGAGTAACGCGGCAGCGGCAAAGAAAGAGCGCATGAAATTCCCCTGTTGGATCGAAGCGAAATTCTGGACGCAGTGTGCACCAAAGTCAGCAACAGCCGTCACCGAATCGCGCTATGGTCTCAGCGGAACAATTCGTGTACAAGGCCGTCGATGACGCCCCTCCACGTCACCCGCATCTTAGGGCTCGATCCTGGCCTCCGCCGCACCGGTTGGGGCGTGATCGAACGCGACGGAAGCAGGCTCAAATTCATCGAATGCGGCGTGGTGACGTCCGACAGCGAGATGGCCTTGGCCGACCGCCTGGTCGCATTGCATGAAGGCTTGTCGAGCGTGATTGAACGTCTTCGTCCGCAAGCCGCCGCTGTGGAACAAACGTTCGTCAACAAAGACCCGGTCGCGACGCTCAAGCTCGGCCAAGCGCGTGCCATCACGCTGCTGGTGCCCGCGCGCGCGGGGCTGACGGTCGCCGAATACGCGCCGAACCAAGTGAAAAAATCCGTCGTTGGTGTCGGGCACGCCGACAAAGATCAGGTGCACGCGATGGTAAAAATCCTGCTGCCTCAGTCGAACGCCAAAGGCCCCGATGCCGCCGACGCCCTCGCCATCGCCATCACCCACGCCCACATGTCCGAGTCCAGCGACCGCATGGCATCGCTGATGGCAAGGGCACGGTAGAAAAAATCTCACGCGAAGCCGCGAAGAAGGAAGAATGCCTCACACGAAGATACGAAGATACGAACAAGACCGTTCTTTCGGCGCGAAGCGCCATTTAGAGGCCGGACTGCGCGCCTGCGGCACGCGGCAGACACCACTTCGTATCTTCGTATCTTCGTGTGACAATCCTTCCTTCGCGTCTTCGCGGCTTCGCGTGTGTCCACTTCTTCAAAGGGCCGCAGCATGATCGGTAAACTCACCGGCATCATCGACGAAATCGGCACCGACTTCGCAGTCATTGACGTCGGCGGCGTCGGCTACGTCGTGCATTGCGCGGCGCGCGTGCTGTCGAACCTCCCTCAGCCTGGCCAACGCGCGACGCTCTTCGTCGAAACCCAAATGCGCGAAGACGCGATCAAACTCTTCGGCTTCACCACGAGTGAGGAGCGCGAATGGTTCCGCCTCATGCAAACCGTGCAAGGCGTCGGCGCGAAGGTGGCACTCTCGATCCTAAGCAGCATGAGCGTCTCCGACCTCGCGCGCGCCGTCGCGTTCGAAGACAAAGCAGCGGTCGGCAGAGCCCAAGGCGTCGGCCCCAAACTCGCCGCCCGCATCACCGCCGAACTGAAAGACAAAGCCGCCACCATCTCGGCCCCACTCCACATCGCGAGAGGCGACGGCACCGTCGTCGGTTTCACAAAACCCCAAGGCGCCGCCGCCGAAGCCGTCTCCGCACTCGTAAATCTTGGCTACAGCCAAGCCCAAGCGAGCCAAGCGATCGCAACCGTCGTCGCCCGCGAAGGAAAAGAACTCCCGCTCCAAGCGATGATCCGCGAAGGCCTACGCGCCCTGTCGAGCGCTGCGTGAGAATTAGATGACCAAACCAAACCGACTCATCACACCTGAAACGCGCGAAGACGACGCGGGCGAGGCGTCGCTCCGTCCGCAGACGCTTGCTGAGTTCATCGGCCAAGATCAGTCGCGCGCGAATCTGAAAGTTTTCATCGACGCCGCGCGCGGCCGCAATGAAGCGCTCGACCACGTGCTGCTCGCGGGGCCGCCGGGTCTCGGCAAGACGACGATGGCGCAGATCGTTGCGCGCGAACTCGGCGTGAACTTCCGCTCGACCTCAGGGCCAGTGATCGCGCGCGCCGGCGACCTCGCCGCGATCCTGACCAACCTGCAGCCGCGCGACGTGCTCTTCATCGACGAAATCCACCGCCTGAATCCGGCGGTCGAAGAAATTCTCTATCCCGCGATGGAAGACTTCCAGCTCGACCTCATCATCGGCGAAGGCCCCGCCGCGCGCACGGTGAAGATCGACCTCGCACCATTCACGCTCGTCGGCGCGACCACGCGCTCCGGCATGATCACCAAGCCCCTGCGCGACCGCTTCGGCATCCCGCTCCGCCTTGAGTTCTACAAAGTCGAAGACCTGATCGAGATCGTAAGCCGCGGCGCACGTATTCTAAGTCTTCCGCTCACGCCCGAAGCCTCGCGCGAAATCGCGGCGCGCTCGCGCGGCACGCCACGCATCGCCGGCCGCCTGCTGCGCCGCATCCGCGACTTCGCCGCGGTCGCCAAGATGGCAAAGGTCGACGCGAAAGCCGCCGACGAAGCGCTGACCCGTCTCGAAGTCGACAAGCGCGGCCTCGACAATTTCGACCGGCGCTATCTGAAGATCATCATCGACAACTACAACGGCGGCCCCGTCGGCGTTGAGACGCTGTCGGCCGCTCTCGGCGAGCCGCGCGACGCGCTCGAAGAAATCATCGAGCCGTTCTTGCTCCAAGAAGGTTTCGTTCAGCGCACGCCCCGCGGCCGCATGGCGGCGGGCCTCGCCTACACGCATCTCGGCCTCACACCGCCGAAAACGACGCCGCAGCAATCGCTGTTCGACACCGCGCGCGACGAGGACGCCGATGTCTGAGCCCACGATGGGCCGCTTCGACGGCAAGACGCACATCTTGCCCGCGCGCGTCTATTACGAAGACACCGACGTCTCCGGCATCGTCTATCACGCGAACTATCTGCGGATGATGGAGCGCGGCCGCAGCGAGTTCCTGCGCCTCATCGGTATCCACCACATGGTGATGATGGCGGGCGAAGAACCTGTCGCCTGGACGATCCGCCGGATGGAAATCGACTACGCCAAACCCGCCCGCCTCGACGACGCGCTTGAAATCCACACCCGCTACCGCACGCTGACGGGCGCGAGGCTCACCGGCGAACAATGGGTGAAACACAAAGGCGTCGAACTCGTCACCGCCAAAATCGAAGCCGCGCTCATCACCATGACCGGCAAACCCCGCCGCATCCCCGAAGACGTGAAAACGAAATTGGCCGCGTACTTGGATTGACGTCTACCGCGCGATGATGGCGCAACGTTTCGCCTTGATCTTCGCCCCGTCCGAAGTCCGCGTCATCCAGAGCATTGGCCCGCTGCGCGAGACATCGCGGAATTCGATCATCTCCGCTTCCTTGCGGCGGTCCGCTTCTTCGCTGATGTCTTCCATGATGAGGACCAAGCGCCCGCCGTTCTCGGCGATCGCCCACAAGCCCGTTCCCCACTCGTCGTAGCTCGCCTTGCCGTCCGCTTGCAGCACCATCCCGTCCCCGCTCGCGCACGTTCCGTCGAACGACCACGTGCCGGCGAAATAGGAACGCTGCGTAATGCGCTGCGGCGGCAGCATGTTCGCGTAAGCCGTCGCTGCACATCCGAAAGCAAAAACCGCAACCGTAAACGCGCGCATGAAGGGACCTCCGCCAGCAAATCGACAGGTCCCACGATGCGCGAAGGCATCGCACCGCCGCAAGTTTTCCGTGCAGAGAAACGGACAAACAGCGTGAAGTCCCTGTCATTTACGGAGGCTAGCTCTTGGCCTCCTCGTCCGTTCGGGTTAGGGAAGCGTTAAGGGTTTGGGTGCGAGGCACGGAAACCGCAGTTTTCTGCGCCCAA
>JANLXP010000106.1:0-15213 GCA_031365165.1 Alphaproteobacteria bacterium | reverse complement strand
TCCACGCCTCGCCACGCGGACCGGGCATGCCGGAAATGTGGATGCTGGCCTCCAGTCTCAACGGCGCAGTCTACGCGGCGGAACTGGGGTTGCCGCTCGCGTTCGCGCAGTTCATCACACCCGACGGCAGCGGCGTCGAAGCGGCCGAGCTCTACCGCAAGCAATTCAAACCGCACTGCGAAGGCGACAAGCCTCGCGTCAGCGTCGCCGTCTTCGCACTCGCCGCCGAAACGGAAGAAGAGGCCGAACGCCTCTGCACCACGCGAAACCTCTGGGTGATGCAGTTGTTGCGGAACCAAGCCGGCCCCTTCCCTTCGCCGGAAGAAGCGATGGCTTACCCGTACACGCACGAAGATCAGGTTATGATCCGTGGCATAGCGAGCCGGGGCATCACAGGCACACCGGACCGCGTGAAGCTGGGTCTCGAACGCCTCGCCGCCGATTACGGCGCCGACGAGGTCATCGTCCTCACGATCACCTACGACTTCGTGAGCCGCCTGAAGTCCTACGAGTTGTTAGCTAGGGCGTTCCATTTGCCTGGAGCCTAAGCTTGCGAAGAACACGGCGCTCCACGAGACGGCGAATGCGCCTCTGCAACGCCGGCGTGATCGGAAACGACCACAGCAGTGCGATCGCTGGAACATAAAAGAGGATCGGCAGAAGCGAAAACACAGTCGTGAGGGCACTGATCGCCTCCGGCGTTTTCGCGGCCATCTTGGAGTCGAACCCAAGATAACCGACCAGCATCAACGCAAATCCCGCACCCAAAGCGTCCCCGCCTTTGATCGCCAATCCGAAGAACGAGATCAGAAGGCCGGCACGCGGCTCGTGCGTCTTCAACGAGTCGAGATCGACCACGTCGGCAGCGATCGACTGCCCGAGGGTGTACGGTGCCGAGAACGCCGCGCCAAGTGCCGCGAACAGAACCATGTTCGGCCAATACCCGGTACCTTGAAGCAACGGAAGCAGCGCGAACACACCCACGCCGATCATCATGGCGAGCGAGAGGGCCTTGTGCTTTGTGATCACGCCACCAAGCCAAATCCAAAGCGGTGCAAACACAATCGCCGACACAATCAACGCAAGCGGAAAGTGGTTCCCCTGCGCCTTGGTCAGACCAACCGCATCGACCAAGTAGAATAGGAACAGGACCTCCGCCGCGCGCGATGCAATTCGCACCGCCAACGTCGCGCCGAACAAACGCAAGAACGGCAGGTTAGTGAGCGCGGCCTCCACCCCCTTCCAAACCGACACATGTTTGGCTTCGCCATAGCGCGGCTCAGGTGTCGACCAGAACATGATCGCGATCCCGATGGGTGTCAGCAGGACGATCGTCCAGCCCAGAACTTCCATCGCATGCCAGTAACCACCGCCGCCAACGACACCCGCCGCCGCGCCCGTTCCCACGATCACGGGAATAGCGCCCGCAAGTGCAAGGCCGACAAGGGTGAAAATCTCGCGCACGCCCGTGATGCGGGAGCGTTCGTTGTAGTCGCCCGAAAGCTCCGCACCCCACGCTCCGTAAGGGATCGTGATCATCGTCCAGCCGAGATAGAACACGGCAATCCATATCAAGAGATACAGCTCCGTGGCATCCGGCGGCGGCATGAACAGCATGTAGATACCGAACGCGAACACCGGCGCGCCAAGCAGCACCCACGTGCGGCGGCGCCCCAGACTCCAGGTCGTCCGGTCGCTCGCATACCCAATGATCGGATCGACGATGAAATCGGCAAGGCGCGCAACAAGGAGAATGAGTCCCACCGTCGCGACGTCGATCTTCAAATCCTCTGCGTAAAATTTCGACACGAACACTGCGATCGGCAAACCTGCGAAAGCGAGCGGGATCGCGAGCTGGCCGAAGCCAAGAATCGTAAGCCACGGAAGCCGGTCAACAGCCGAAGGCCCGTTGGTCGTCAGTCGTTGCAACGTGGCACTCCTTAGGGCGCGGCGCGACGGCACCGTGCAAGACAGTTGAGCGGGAATTGGCTCAGGCGCGCGTGCCGACATAGGCAAAGAACAGGCACCCGAACCCGATGAGCAGCATTAGCATATCGAACTGCACCAGTGGCAAGATCACGGGCAGTGACACCAACGGCAGGACGGTCGCAAAACTGGCAATCGCCAGGGTGATCAGGGCATAGGTGCGCACCCGCCGCGTCATCGAGGGCGACGCCTGATCCAGTACTGCCCGCTCGTGTGCCGCATAGGCCGCAGCGAGGCAAAGAACTCCCACGATCGGCATCAAAACGTTAATCGAAACGAACAGCACGCGAAGCGGCAACGAGGCAATCCCGACCGAGCCCAAGACAGCCAGAACACCCGCCACCCAAAGCATCCAAGACTGCAGTTTCGCAATAGAACGGTTCATGGGTGTTGGGGAATGGGTGTTAGGGGTTTTCTCGGCGCGGCAAGACTCTGGCGAAGCTTCGTCAACATACGTCCGACCGCAGCCGCTTGAATCAGAGCTTGCTCGACCCCCGGACCCGACACAAGCTCAAGCCGCTGAACCAGCAATAGGAACGTCTCCGTTTCGGCAAGCGAACCGCGCGCAATGCTGATGAAGTGCGCATAGTCCTTTCGTGTTCCGCGCATGAACCCCTCGGCTATGTTCGCCGGCACCGAGGCGGTGGCGCGTATCAGCTGCGCCGACAATCGGTACTCCTCATGTCGTGGCATCTGCCGGGTCAACCGATAGGCCGAATGGGCAAGATCCATCGCCGCTTGCCAAACTCGAAGGTCTCGATATGTCGCGATTTGTGCCATCACCTAAGCCCCAACCACCATTCCCCAACTAAGGCAAAAGCCCCACGACGGCGGCCGTCATGCACGTCGACAGCGTGCCCGGGATGATGGACTTCAAGCTCAACTCCACGATCTCGTCCCGGCGCGACGGCGCAAGCGCGCTGACGCCGGCGATCATCATGCCAACGGATCCCAGATTCGCGAAGCCGCACAAGGCATAGACCATCAGCAGTTTCGACCGTTCGGTGAGAGCATCGCCCGGCAATGCGGCCATATTGAGGTAAGCGATGAACTCGTTGAGGATCGTCTTGGTTCCCATCAGGCTGCCGGCTGTCGCCGCATCCTGCCATGGCACGCCGATCAGCCAAACAATCGGCGCGAAGAGCCAGCCCAAGATGCGCTCGAAGCTCAACGGCGCGTCGGCGATCGTGAAGTTGCCGAGCATGATGTTTGCAAGCGCCACGAGCGAGATCATCACCACGAGCATGGCGATGATGTTGAGATACATCTTCATGCCGTCCTCGGCACCGGTCGCTATCGCATCCATCGTCGAACGGTAAAGCGTCGCCTCGCCCACGGTCGCGGGCGTCGTTTCGTCGCCGGGGATCATGACCTTCGAAAGCAGGATCGATGCCGGGAGAGAGAGCAGCGAGGCCACGATGATGTGGCCTAAGGCACCCGGCAACACCGGTTGCAACACCGTCGCGAACAGCACGAGCACGGTGCCAGCGACGTTGGCGAGGCCGCAGGCGAAGAGCGTGAAGAGTTCGCTGCGCGTCATCTTTTCGAGATAGGGCTTGATCAGCATCGGCGCTTCGATTTGTCCTAAGAACACGTTCGAGGCGCAGCCAAGGCCGAGTGCGCCGCCGATGTTCATAGATTTTTCGAGCGCGATCGCAAAGCCTTTCACGACGACAGGCAGAACTCGCCAGTGCCAGAGCAAGGCCGAGAGCGCGGACATCACAAGCACGATCGGCAGCACCGTGAAGGCGATCGTCACCGTGGCAGCTGGATTCTTCACCTCGAACGGCGGGGTGCCGCCGCCCGTGTAGCCGAAGACGAAAGACGAGCCCTTTGCGGTCGCCGCCTGAATCGCATCGACTACGACGTTCAGCGCGAGCAGCCCCTCGCGCACGACAGGTAAGCCAAGGAAGATTGCAGCGAGGACAATCTGCAGTCCGAGGCCAACCACCACCGTGCGCCAGGGAAACGCGCGCCGGTTCTCCGACAACACCCAAGCGATGGCGACAAACACGGCAAGCCCCAAGGCGCTCTGCAGTTGCGGCGGAAAGTCCATGGCACCTCATGCGAGTCGGAAGCGGCGGCCAGTTGATTTCGCCCAAAAAGCCGGGCAGAACAAGCGCACTTCGCAACTGCAGCATTCAAGGAACACATCACATGTCCATTCGCTTCGACGGCAAAGTCGCCATTGTCACTGGCGCCGGCGGCGGTCTCGGCCGCGCGCACGCGCTCGATCTCGCCCGTCGCGGCGCCAAGGTCGTCATCAACGATCTGGGTGGCACGGTCGACGGCTCCGGCGGCTCATCGGACGCAGCGAAGAAAGTGGTGGAGGAAATCAAAGCCTTCGGCGGTGATGCGATCGCGAACGGCGCGTCGGTCACGGACGACGCCGGCGTCGCGGGTCTCGTGAAGCAGACCTTGGACACGTTCGGCCGCATCGACATTCTGATCAACAACGCCGGCGTGCTTCGCGACAAAAGCTTCACGAAGATGGAGATCAAGGACTTCGAATTCGTCCTCGACGTCCATCTACTGGGCTCAGTGAAGGTCACGAAAGCCTGCTGGGAAACGATGAAAGCGCAGCAATACGGCCGCATCGTGATGACATCGTCGTCGTCGGGCCTCTACGGCAACTTCGGTCAGACGAACTACGGCGCCGCGAAACTTGGCCTCGTCGGCTTCATGAACACGCTGAAGCTCGAAGGTCAGAAGGATAACATCCGCGTCAATGCGCTCGCCCCGGTGGCCGGTACGCGCATGACCGAGAACCTGATGCCGCCGCAAGCGCTCGAAGCCCTGAAGCCTGAATTCGTGACACCGGGCGTGATCTACCTCGTCAGCGAAGACGCGCCCACCGGCACGATCCTCGCAGCCGGCGGCGGTGCGTTTGCCGTCGCGCAAATCGTGGAATCGAACGGCGCCTTCTTGGGCCATCAAGGCCTCACCGCCGAAAAGGTCGCCGAGAACTGGTCCAAGATCTCCGACATGACGGGCGCCAAGGCCTACTTCATGGGCGGCGAACAAACGCAAAAATTCTTCGCGCGGATCAGCGGGAATTAGCACACCAAATCCCTACGAGCGTATTGCCGTGCGTGCCGTCGGCGGCGCGCTCGGCATCGCCGTCATGACGACACTGGCGCACGCATCCGGCCAGCCGCTGATGATGGTCCCGTTCGCGACATCGATTGTGCTCGTCATGGGCTCGCCCGAAGCCCCGCCCGCCAGACCCCGCGCAATTGTCGGCGGCCACCTACTCTCGGCCTTTGCGGGGATCGTGTGCGCGTCGATACTCGGCGACGCGTTCTGGGTCTCAGCCGTGGGCGTCGGGCTCGCCATCGCCTTGATGCAAGCCGCCGACGCATTTCATCCACCCGCCGGCATCAGCCCACTCATCATCACGAGCGCACACGCAACGCCGCTGTTCCTCGTGACGCCGGTACTCGCGGGCGCGCTGACCCTGGTTGGATTTGCGTTCGTCTATCACCGGCTCTCAAGCGAGGCATGGCCAGAGCGTTGGGTCTAGATCCCGGGTATAATCCCGCCGCGGTACATGAACAGAAAATCGCAGGTGTTCTGCATCCCGTGCGCCATGATGGGTACCGCCAAGTTGCGGCCGGCAAGGAAATAGAGGATCGCGTACGTCACGCCACCAATTGCGGTAATCGCGATCCCTGAGATGTCCTGATAGTCGTGCGCAATCCCGAACAATATGTTCACGGCCAGCGTGCTCATGATCCATGCAGCCGTGGTGCTGCCGGCGAGTTCCGCCACGCGGTTCATCGCATAGCCGCGCCATACCATCTCTTCGCCAAATGCCGCGAGCACCCAAGACAGCGCGATGAACAACAGCGTCGCCTCAAGGTTGCCTTTCAGCTGCTTGAACATGCTGAGGTCAGGCGACGACCCAGTGATCGAGCGCATGACTGGCTCGAGCACGACAAGTTCATGAACCGAGAGCGCGACCCCAGCCACCGCACCCAATAGCAGCGCCGATGGTGCATGCTCAGGCCAGGCGAAACCAACATCGCGCCAACGTTTGCCGCGCAGGAGCAGCATCGCCCAGCCGAGCGCCAGCAAGTACGGCGTATGACTGATCGGCAAGTAGTTGAACGTGCCCGCAAGGAACACTGCCGCAAACGCAATCGCTTCGAAAAGACCAAAGGCTGCGCCGTCACGCCTTCCCGCCGCGGGTTGAACGTTCTCGCTCATCGTCGTCAACGCCGAGCCGGGTCGGAGATGTAGGTCTTATCGGCGCCGCCGCGCTTCTTCAGTTCGTCCGCGCACAGCCGCTCAATCTCCGGCATATGCGCTTTGTACGCAGACGGATTGCCCGCGAAGAACCAGCGCAGCGCCAATGCCGCGCGCAGCCAGCCCGGCGCCATCACGCGGCGCTTGCGCTTCAGAACACCATCGACGATCGCGCTCACCGCAATGTCGACGGGTGCAATCGTCTTCAGTGGCCCCGGCAAATGCTCGCGCATATAAGCGAACGCCGGATGCTCACCACCCGCCTTCACCAAGTCGGTCGCGAGCCATCCGAAATACGCGACGCCGACATCCACGCCCTTGTGCACGACCTCCGCGCGGAATGTGTTGAGCAGGTTCTCTGTCGCGCTCTTGCTGGCGCCGTAGGCAGCCATGCCGGGCGGGGCCGACGCCGCCGCAATCGATGCCACGCCGAGGAAATAGCCCTCCGCTTCGACCAAATGAGGCAGTGACGCCTGGATCGCGTTGAAGTTGCCTTCAACGTTCACCGCCATCACACGGCGGAAGTGCTCCGGCGACATGGTGCAAAGCAGATCGAAGTTCGAGATACCTGCGTTCGACACAACCGCATCGATCCGCCCGAACTTTTCGCGTACCCCTTCGAACGCACTGCCAACGGCGACCCGGTCAGTCATATCCGCTTCGAACGAAATCGCGCCCGCGCCGATCGCCTTCGCGTTCTGCCGCAACAGATCGCCCTCAAGCCCAACGAGCGCGATGGCATAGCCTTCTTTCGCCAGGCCCGCGGCAACGCCGGCGCCGATGCCGCGCGCTGCTCCCGTAACGATGGCGACCTTGGTCATGTTGGGGCTCGCCTAAAGCCCCAACACCAGCTTCGCCATGATGTTGCGCTGAATCTCGTTCGACCCCGCGTAGATCGCGGCCTTGCGCATGCTGAAATAGTAAGGCGCGGCCGTCACCGCGTAGTCCGGCTGCGGCCAAGGCTCGTTCGTGCGCGCCCACGGGTTCTGCACGAACGGCATCGCCGAGTACTGCACGGCTTCGACCGCAAGCTCCGTGATCGCTTGCTGCAACTCGGTGCCGCGTGTCTTGAACAGCGACGACTCCGCACCGGGCCTGCCGCCGGTCGCGAGCTTCGAAAACACACGCAACTCCGTGAACTCCAACGCGTGCAGTTGAATTTCGACCTCCTCGATCTTGCGCCGGAACGTGGCGTCGTCGATCAGCCGCTTGCCATCCGAAGCTTCCGCCGCCGCAATCGTGCGCACCTTCTTCAGCGAGCGCTTCAGGCCGGGCGCATAGGCGTTGCCGCGCTCGAACTCGAGCAGGTATTTCGCATACGTCCAGCCTTCGTCCTGCTTGCCGATCAGGTTTTCTTTCGGCACCCGCACATCGTCGAAGAAGACCTGATTGACCTCCTGTTCGCTCTCCGGCGGTCCGTCGAGCGTGATGATCGGCTTCACCGTGATGCCCGGCGTCTTCATGTCGATCAGCAGGAACGAGATGCCTTCCTGCGGCTTGGTCCCAGCCGTCGTGCGCACGAGGCAGAAGATCCAATCCGCCCACTGCGCATGCGTGGTCCAGATCTTCGTGCCGTTGCAGAGATAGTGGTCGCCCTTGTCCTCGGCCTTCATCTGCAAGCTGGCCAAGTCGGAGCCCGAGCCCGGCTCGGAATAGCCCTGACACCACCAAACGTCCGACGACAGGATCGACGGCAGATACTTCTTCTTCTGCGTATCGTTGCCGAACGCCATGATCACTGGCGCCACCATCTTGACGCCCATCGGGCTCACGATCGGCGTACCGGCAGACGACATCTCAATGTCGAAGACGTATTTCTGGTTCGCGCTGAAGCCCGCGCCGCCATATTCCTTGGGCCAGTTCGGCGCGATCCAGCCGCGCTCATAAAGCGCCTTCTGCCATTTCACCTGACCGGCCTTGTCCAGATAGCCGTTCTTCGTGAACGCCATCTTGCGCCGCAGATCCTCGTCGAACTTCTCGGCGATGAACGCACGAACTTCGTTGCGGAATTTCAGATCTTCCTTCGTAAAGCCGAGTTCCATGCGCGTGCGCCTCTCAAAGCTTCTCAAGCATTTCGATACCCGGCCGCCCGTCGAGCACGGCCCCAAGCTTTGGTCCCGCCGCCGCCATATGCGGCGTCGTGCGATGCGCGGCGAGATCCGCCTCGCTCTTGTACTGCTCCATGACGATGTAGGTGGACGCGTTCGCCTTCGACTTGAAGACTTCGTACTGAAGCGCGCCGGGCTCGTTCGCCTTCACCTGCGCCTGCAGGTCGCGGAACACAGCCTCGAACTCCGCTTCCTTGCCAGCTTTCACTTTCAACGTCGCAACAATGCCGAGTGTCATGCGTTTTCTCCCGATGTGATGACGATTTCCGCCAGTAGACTAAAGCGCGCGGCGAAGCACAAGCGTGCGCCGCATACGCTTGGCCGCTGGATCGACCTCGCGCATCGCCTCGAATTCAAAGCCTTCCGTAGCGTAGAGATGCCGTGCCTTCGCGTTGGGTTCGACGACGCCGAGCCTGATCACGCTGCCGCCTTGCGCGCGCCCCCAATCGTACAGCGCGCGCAGACAGCGCCGCCCTTCTCCACCACCACGAACGCGCTTCGACAAGAAGATAATGCCCAAATGCCAGACGCCAGCCTCCGGGTAATCGCGGATGACATCGATCATACCTTCGACACAGCCGGACCGTTCGAGCACGAAAAGGAATTTGTCCCCGGCCGCACGGCCCGGCGGCACCGTGCTGCGAATCTCCTCGACCGGTATGGCCCGCCCGTTGATCTCGAAATACTCCGGGTCCTCGTCGAACAACACCTGCAACGCCGGCACGTCTTTGACGAGCAAGGGCCGAACCTGAAAACCCGGAATGCTCGGCGGCGCCGTCATCGTCCCTTGTAGTTCCCCGGACGTTTTTCGAAGAACGCGTTGACGGCCTCCGCGTGGTCCTCGGTGTGGTGGGCCAACGCCTGCATCGCGGCGGATAGTTCCATGATGTTATCGAAACTCGTCGCCTGCCCCTCGCGCAGCAACCGTTTCGTCATGCGCAAAACGTCCGGTGGCTGCGCCGCCATGCGCTGCGCAAGCTTCATCGCCTCGTCCATCAGCGTTGCCGCCGGAACAACCTTGGAAACCAAGCCCCAACCGAGCGCCGTCTGCGCATCGACGGTGTCGCCCGTGTAGAGCAGCTCGCTCGCCCGTGCCATACCGATCACGCGCGGCAACAGCCATGCGCCGCCGTCACCTGGGATCAGCCCGATCTTCAAGAACGTGGCACCAAAGATCGCCGTGTCGCTCGCAATCCGCGTGTCCGCCAAACACGCGACATCGTTGCCGAGCCCGATCGCAGGTCCGTTGACCGCGGCAATCACCGGCACCTCGATGCCCCAAACACTCCGCACGATCTTGTGGATGCCGGTGCGGTAACGCTCGCGGATCGCAACGCCCGGCCCCGCGAAAGCGCCGCCCCTCTCACGCATGGCTTTCAAGTCGCCGCCCGCAGAGAACGCTTTGCCCGCGCCCGTCAGGATCACCGCGCGCACACCGCGATCCGCATTGATGCGCCCGGCTGCCGTGGCGAAAGCCTCGCCGTCGCCGTCGTGCCCAAGCGGGTTGCGCGACTCTGCCCGGTTGATCGTCAGCGTGACGACGGGACCATGTGTTTCAAACAGCAACACTTCGCTCATCAGTTCCGGCCCCTTCGTCGGTTCGTTAGCCAGAACGTAACCATGTAGAACCCTCGCGCAAGCAGCGAACACGCTGCGCACCCAACCAATCTTAACGACTGGCATGCAATGATTTGCCCTGAAACACGGGTTTTGGGGACCGGTCTTGGGGCTCATGGCGGGCGCATATCTAAGGAGCGCACAGTCGCCGTTCGCGCACGCGCGAGCGCTCCCGCCCGCGCGCCTCGCCAAGCTGCAGCACGATCAGCTCCTATTGGTCCAGCGCAACATCGCCCCAGCGGTGATAGCGATGCCGCTGTTCTCCATCGTCATCAGCGTAATGTTGTCCACCTGGGTGCCCCTTTGGCTGCTCGTGGTCTGGATTGGGTGCGTCTCGGCGGCGTCGTCCGCCATGGGCATCTCGTATGTGCTTCACAAGCGCAGCGGCCAAACACTCGCCGATACCCCGCGCTGGATCGCAATCTCATTCGCGATCGCATCCGCGTTTGCACTGGCCTGGGTCGCGCCGTCGCTGTTCTTCTGGGGCTACTGCAACGACACGGGCCACATGCTGATGGCGCTCGTTTTCGCCTGCTGCATCGCGGGCTGTGCCGCGCTGCAATCGCCCTGCCCCCCGCTGCTGGTCGCGACCTGCCTGCCTTATATGGTGGCGTTGATCATCCCGCCGCTATTCGAAGGCACCGCGTTCTACTATGGCATCGCTGCACTGAGCATCGGCTTTTCGGTGTTCATGGTTCACCTCGCCCGCAATATCTATACGACGGCGCGCGACATGCTGCTCTTGCGTGAAGACAAGAACGAACTGATCGAACAGCTGACCGCCGCCAAGTTCGAATCCGACAAGGCCCGCCAGCGCGCCGAGGCAGCCAGCCAAGCAAAGTCGAAGTTCCTGGCGAACATGAGCCACGAACTGCGCACGCCATTGAACGCGATCCTGGGTTTCTCCGAGGTGATGCGCGACGAAGTTTTCGGCAATTTGGGCTCGCGCCAATATGTCGGTTACGCGACCGACATTCACAAGAGCGGTGAACATCTTCTGGGCCTCATCAACGACGTGTTGGACCTGTCGCGCATCGAGGCCGGCCGCTTCGTCGTGCGCGCCGAAGAAATCAACATGTCCGAAGCGATCAGGAACGCGCATGCCATGTTCGAGCTTCGCGCGGCAACCATGGGCATCAAGCTGAAATCCGAGATCGATCCGGCGTTGCCGCTGCTGCTCGCGGACGAACGCGCGTGCCGTCAGATTCTGATCAACCTGGTTTCGAACGCCGTGAAATTCACGCCCCCGGGCGGCACGGTGACCACATTCGCGCGCAGGGCAGCCGGCGGCGGCATGGAAGTGGGCGTCACCGACTCCGGCGCCGGCATCGACCCCGCCGACGTCGCGACAGTGTTCGAAGCCTTCGGCCAAGGCCGCCACGACATCGCCGTCAACGAGAAGGGCACGGGCCTCGGCCTTCCCATCGTCCGCGGCCTCGTCGAAGCGCACGGCGGCAAGGTGACCCTCGACAGCATCCTCGGCAAAGGCACGACCGTCATCTGCACGTTCCCGCGCGAACGCCTAAGCGCCCCGCAGCCAGTGCCGATCAGGTTGGCGACTGTTCTTTAATCTGCGGACGCGTACCGCTTCAGGTGGTGATCGACGTTCCCGAACATCGTGTCGATCATCGTCAGACGTTTAAAATAATGCCCGACGCTGAGCTCGTCCGTCATGCCCATGCCGCCGTGCAACTGCACCGCGTTCTGGCCGATGAAGCGTCCGGCCTTGCCGATCTGAACCTTGGCGGCTGAGGCGGCCTTGCGGCGTTCCGCTTCGCTCTCGTTCAGCTTCAGCGTCACCATGAACGTGATTGAGACCGACTGTTCGTAGTTCATGAACATGTCGACCATGCGATGCTGCAGCACTTGGAACTTGCCGATCGGCACGCCGAATTGCTTGCGCGTCTTGCAGTACTCGACCGTCGCGTCGTTCAGCACCTTCATCGCGCCGATAGCCTCGGCCGAGAGCGCGGCAATCCCTTCGTCGACCACGCGCTCCACCAGCGGCAAGCCATCGCCCTCATGGCCGATCAGCGCATCCGCGCCCAGCGCCACATTTTCAAACGTGATCTCTGACGCCCGCAGTCCGTCCACGGTCGGATAGTCGCGGCACGACACGCCCTTCGCCTTCTTGTCGACGACGAAGACGGAAACACCCTTCTCGTCGCGCTGCCCGCCACCAGTGCGCGCTGTCACGATCAGGCTGTCGGCCCAAGGTGCACCGATCGCAACCGCCTTGTGACCGTTCAACGTATAGCCGGCACCCGACTTCTTAGCCGTGACGGCGAGGTCAGCGAGGTTGTAGCGCCCCTGAGGTTCCGCGAACGCAAACGCGAACACGCGCTTGCCCTCGATGATCTCGGGAATGAACTGTTCCTTCTGCGCCTTCGACGCACCGTGATTCAGGAATCCACCCGCGAGAACCACGGTGCCGAGATAGGGCTCGATCACGAGCCCGCGCCCGAATTCTTCCATGATGATCATCGTCTCGACCGGGCCACCGCCGAGTCCGCCGAAGTCTTCCGCGAACGGCGCACCTAGAAGCCCAAGCTCGGCGAACTGCTTCCAGTTCTCGCGCTTCCAGCCTGCTTCGCTCTTCGCGATCGCCCGGCGCTTCTCGAACGTGTAGTCGTTCTGCACGAGCTTTTGGACGCTATTGCGAAGCAGCGTCTGCTCTTCGGTGAAGGAAAAATCCATGTGAGGCGCTTCCGTTTATCTGTGTTGCGATGCTGATAGCGAATTAGGGTCGGGGCTGCAATTAGAGCCCCAACACCATCTTCGCAATGATGTTGCGCTGAATCTCGCTGGAGCCGCCGTAGATCGTCGTGCGCCGCGTCAGGAAATAGTTCTGCGAAGCGCCGTGCGAATAGTCGGGACCCGGCACGTATTCGTTCGTCATCTTATCGTGCGCGAAGGGCTGGTAGGGGCTGCCGTAGTAGGCGATCGCCTCAAGCGTGAGCTCCGTCAGCCGCTGTTGAATGTCCGTGCCCTTGATCTTCAGGATCGAAGCCTCAGGCCCGTGCCCGCCCTTCGACTCCCGCGCCAATGTGCGCAACTCTGTGAACTCAAGCGACAACAGGTCGATCTCGAGCTCCGCAATGTTGCGCGCGAACATCTGATCGTCGATGAGCTTCTTTCCGGCGCCGTCCTGCTCTGCGCCGGCCAGCGTCTTCAAGCGTTCGACCCCGCGCTTCGACCGGGCGACACCGGCAATGCCGGCACGCTCGTGCCCCAGCAAGAACTTCGCGTAGGTCCAGCCCTCGTTTTCTTTGCCGATCAGGTTCGTGACCGGAACCTTCACATTGTCGAGGAAGACCTCGTTCACTTCATGCGCGCCATCCATGGTGATGATCGGCCGAACCGTCACACCCGGCGTCTTCATGTCGATGAGCAGGAACGAGATACCTTCCTGCTGCTTCGCCTTTGGATCTGTGCGCACCAGGCAGAAGATCCAGTCGGCGAATTGCGCCAGCGTGGTCCACGTCTTCTGTCCGTTGACGATGTAGTGGTCGCCTTCGCGCACCGCGGTCGTCTTCAACGAGGCAAGGTCCGACCCAGATCCCGGCTCCGAATAGCCCTGGCACCACCAGCGTTCACCCGAGAGGATCTTCGGGAGATGGTCCTTCTTTTGCTGTTCGTTGCCGAACGTGTAGATCACGGGACCTACCATCGCGAGGCCGAACGGCAGCGTCATCGGCGTGTCGGCAGCCGCGCACTCTTCGCTGAAGATATATTTCTGAGTCGAGGTCCAGCCAGTGCCGCCATATTCCTTCGGCCACGACGGCGCGACCCAACCCTTCTCGTAGAGCGCCTTGTGCCAGGCCAAGAAGTCCGCCTTGCCTTCGTACTGGCGGCGCGCCTTGCCTTTCAGCTGCTTGGGGATCGCACTCGCGATAAACGCGTGCACCTCCTTGCGGAAGGCTTCGTCGGCCGGCGTGAAATCGAGGTTCATGGCTGCAAGTCCTTGAAAGATGTTCGCCGCCGATGATAGCGGCCCATTTGCCCAGTTTCAAAGCAGCTTGTGACCGGTCTCTAGCCGCGTTACCAGGAAGCATGAGCGGCACCATCGAAAGCCCCTGCGTAAAGGTCTGCGCCATTGACGCTACGACAGGTTGGTGCCTCGGTTGCGGCCGATCGATGGCTGAAATCGGCAGCTGGAGTTCGCTCTCAAACGACCGCCGCCGCACGATCATGACCGAACTCGACGCGCGCAAAGCAACGATCCCGGATCGCAACGCACGCGCGAAGCTCTACAGGCTCCCCGGCTCATGACCGGTCACGTCATCGCCCTCGCCGCCAGCCCGAAGCACACGATGTCGAAACCGGTACGCGATCGCATTCGCCTCATCGAAGGCCACGGCGTCGAAGGCGATGCACATATGGGCATGACCGTGAAGCATCGTTCCCGTGTTCGCAGCGACCCGACAGCGCCAAACCTGCGCCAGGTTCATCTCATGCACGCCGAACTGTTCGACGAACTGCGCGCGAAGGGCTTCGACATCGGCCCCGGACAGATGGGCGAAAACATCACGACCCGCGGCCTCGACCTTCTGGCGCTGCCGCGCGGCACCCGCCTGCACATCGGCGACGCGGTGATCGAAATCACCGGCCTGCGCAACCCGTGCACCCAACTCGACCGCATTCAACCGGGCCTGATGGAAGCTGTGCTCGAACGCCACCCCGAGCGCGGCGTGATCCGAAAGGCCGGCACCATGGCTGTGGTGATCGCAGGCGGCGACGTGAGCGTTGGAGACGAGGTCCGCGTGACGCTTCCGGCAAGCAACCACGAACCCTTGAAACCGGTTTGAGCAAAGTTTGCGGCACGTACAAGTGATTGAAACGACGCGAGATTTCTCCCGACCCTTAAGGGGTGCCTTTACCCCACGCGCGCGACCACCCTTGGCCCCATAAGCCATAAGCCAGAATCCATAAGCCAGCAGCCATAAACCATGAGCCAGAGTCCATGACCCACCCGCCGCGGGCCGCGCTAAAAAAGCTGCTGCAGATTTTCGGATGATCCACGTCCCGACCAATCCTGCGTATCACCTATTGTTCGATGCCCTCGCATGGGGCACCGGCATGGCGGTCGGCGTCGCGCTTTATCGTTGGCGCTTGCGGGAAGTCACGGCCGAGGTCGCGCGGGTAGCCGATGGTGGCTACTTCGTCTGCCTGGCCGTCGGTGCGATTCTGGGCGCCTATCTCGCGGGCTCGTTCACGTTTGCGGGCCAAGCGGTCTTCGCCCTCGCCCACTCCG
>JANLXP010000089.1:0-2485 GCA_031365165.1 Alphaproteobacteria bacterium | reverse complement strand
CGTTCAAACCAAGGCAAGGCACTTGTCGCGCAACGCCGCCGAGCCGCCGCTCAAGAAGGCGGAATGCAGACCCTCGGTACATAGTTTCCCCCGCCGATGCGTTATTCGCCGCCGGACTTAGACATCCGGCGCCGCAAATCAGTCGGCGAGCATCTTGCCTGATTCGAAGGCCGTGCGAACGTTGACGAGGGGATAATGACCGCACCGTTGGGGACAGCCACTGTCAATGCCTTAGCGAAAATCGCTCATATTGTACGCGCGCAATCATGTGCAACGCATTGGCATGCATGATTTATGATGGTTCAAGGCCTGCGATCGCCAGTGTCATCTTCCGGCGACGCCTAACGGCAAATCGGACGCTAGCCGTAGAGCGCGATCAGCTCTTCGTCGCCCTCGTCCGGCACATCGCCGTCCGTGACCGCATCGGCGTCCGTCGCCGGAAGCTCAGCCTCAAGCGCTTCCTTCATCGCCTCAAGCTGCGCTTCGTAGGCAATCTGCGTCTCGTTGGTCTCGACCCGATATGAAGCGGCGAAGTCTTCGGCACGTACATAGCCGCGCTCGTCCGCATCCGGGTGGCCCGGCATGTAGACCTCGCGATAGTCGTAGCCCAGGTCGTGATCGAAAAGCGAAATCGGGGTGTCGTATTCAGGCTCCGGCTGCAAGCCCGCAAGTGAGTACGCGAGCTCGTCGGCAACGTCGCACATATACTCCGCTTGCATCCGCAGAGTAGAGACTGCCACCAGCATCGACTTCAACGATTCCATGAAAGCCCCTTTGCACGCGTCGTTAGTCCGCGCGTAGTTCACGGGACAAAGTCTGCGCCGAAGACGCTTAAGGCCGATTTAAGAGCGGCACTTAACGAACTGCTAACGCGCGCCGCTCCACGACCGTATCTGACACCGCCAGCGCTTCAGCCCGCTCGTCGACGAGCTGCTTCAGACGGCGCGCGATCCGCTGTGCTCCACGCCCGTCGAGGTTCATGCGCCCCGCGGCGCTCATCGCCCGCCGCTGCGGCACGTCGGACAAAAGGTCGTGCACGACGGCCGCGATTTTCACCTCGTCTGGCATGTGCAACGCATAGCCCATACCCGCCCGCTCGAATGCCGAGGCGCGCACGGAAGTCTCTTCATCAGCGCAAAGATAGATCGCGGGGACGCCCAGCGCCGCCAGCTCGCAAGCGGCAAAATCGGCTCCGGCAATCGCCAGATCCACTTCGCCCATCAGCTTCGGCAAGTCGTTCGCGCTGTGCACGATCGCGGCGTTCGGTGAAATTCTCATGACTTTCGCCTCAAGGTCGCGTGGCGCACCGAGACCGATGACGACAGTCGTATCGAACGCCGTTCCAAGACCTGCGAGCGCGCGCATTGCAGTAAGCGTCAACTCGCCGGCCGAAACCACCACGTGCGCCCGTCCGTCCCGGCGCGAAAGCGGCGGAACGGCATCTTGACCAAGCGCCACCCACTCCCACCCAACGTGAGGTTCGGCTTCCGAGCCTTCCCAATTGAGCGCGAACACCTGCGGCACCGGCGCATAGAACGACGCCTCGGCTGAAAGCCGCCGCGGCGACAAATCGTCGATGACGGCGACGATCATATCGGCGCCGCGCAAGCGCATGACGGACGTCGCCGACAGTTCGCTCGCAACGTCGAGCATCATGGCGGCCGGCTTGTGCACTTCGGCCAGCGACAACAACCAGTCGATCTCGCTCGTATTGGCAGGCATGGTATCGACCGCGAATCCGGCTTCGCCGACAGCGCCCACGCCAAGTTCGTCGCCGCGCACCGCAAAGCGAACCGCAAACCCTTCGCGATTGCTGAGCGCCCGCGCGATGCTGAGCGACCGCCGGATGCGCCCAAGGCCCATCGCGCGGCTACCGTCGCAGCGCATGATAATTGTGCCACCGACTTGCGCGGCTCGCGCAGGAAGCTGCGCATTCAAGTCGAGCAAACCAGGTTCGCGCTGGAGCAACGCGATAAGATCGGTGAGCGTCGCTTCGCCTGCCTGCGCGTGCAGACGTGCGTAGATCGCTTCGATGAATGTCACATCCGCCGGCGTATCGATCGAAACCCGCGCGCCATCGAAGCGCCACTTCTCCGGCAAGTCGATCGCCGCAACGGTGACGAATTCCGGGTGCAGATTGAAATACGCGGTCACGTGCTGCCGCGCGACGGGATCCTCGTGCGCCTTCACGACCAGCTTGTCGAGCGCCCAGCGCGACATCACATCCGCCCCGTCATGTATCGCCGACAGGCCCGGCTTCAGCGCCACGAAATCCGCCTGATGGCGCATCAACTCGCGGATGAGATAGTCGACATAACCCGCATCGACCAAAGGTGCATCCGCATTTACCCGCACAATCACGTCTGGATCGATCGAATAAGAAGCGAGCGCCAGCCGGCCCAGCACATCGTCCTCAGGTCCACGCACGACTCTCACGCCTTGTGCTTCCGCATAGGCCGCCAACGCGTCGTCCGACGGATCGCGC
>JANLXP010000304.1:0-1937 GCA_031365165.1 Alphaproteobacteria bacterium | reverse complement strand
ACGCGCCGATCGATCTCGTGAGCATGGCACTGCTTGCCGGCGCCACGTTCGTCGGGCGCTCGTTCTCGGGCGACAAGCCCCAACTTGTGCCGCTCATCCAGGCTGCGCTTTCGCACAATGGGCCGGCGTTTATCGACGTCATTTCGCCCTGCGTCGCGTTCAACAATCACGCGGGCTCGACGAAGAGCTTCGACTTCGTGCGCGACCACAACGATGCGGTGAACAAGCTCGACTTTTTCGAAGGGCGGGCTGAGATCGTGACCGACTACATGCCGGGCACCGTGCAAGACGTTGAGCAACACGACGGTTCGATCATCCGGTTGCACAAGCTCGCCGACAGCTACGATCCGACGAACAAGGTCGCGGCGATGAACTACCTGCAATCGCATCACGCGAAAGGCGAGGTCGTGACGGGCCTGCTTTATCTGGACCCGAATCCGCGCGATATGCACGGGTTCCTGCGCACCGTCGACGTGCCGCTGAACCGGCTCAATGCGAAGGAGCTTTCGCCCGGGTCTAAGATGCTCGACACCATCAACGACGAGTACCGCTAGGAGTCGCCGGCGTAGAGTGCGCGGACGATTCGCGGAGCGCCAAACAGCATCGCTAGGCCAGCCGCGCTGTAGATCACGAGCAATACGGCGTCGACTGCAAGCGTCTGTCGCGATTCGACCTGAAGCCCGAGCAGTCGGATGGCGACGATTGTGAACAGGGTCAACGCGTAGAGCAAAAGCAGCAGGCCAAGCGTGCGAACGACAACTCCAAATACATCCCACGCCTGCATTTGCCACCCTCCTGACTCCAGTGGCGCCAAAGTGTATCAACGATGCATCCAACGGAAGGGCAAGGCATGAGCCGACTTCAAGGCAAGCGGACGATAGTGACGGGCGCTGGTTCTGGTATCGGGCGCGCGTCGGCGAAGTTGTTTGCGCGCGAGGGCGCGTCGGTGCTCTGCGTGGACAAGACCGAAGCCGTGCACGAGACCGTCGAGGCGATCACGAAGGCTGGCGGACGCGCTGTCGCGATGACGGCCGACGCGGGCTCCGAAGCCGACGTGAAGGGCTATGTCGCGCGGGCTGTCAAAGAATTCGGCGGGATCGATGCGATCTACGCGAATGCTGGGATCTCGGGCGGTTATGTGCCGATCGTCGAGCAGACGGTCGAGCAGTGGCAGGAGATCCTCCGTGTGAACCTGATCGGGCCGTTCCTGGCGATCAAGCATGTCGTGCCGCTGATGGTGGCGAAGAAGAAGGGTGCGATCGTCTGCACCGCTTCCGTTGCGGGCATTCGCGCGAACGCGGGGCCTACGCCTTACAGCGCGTCGAAGGCCGGTGTCATTTCGCTCGTGCAGGTGACGGCCAATGAGCTCTACGGCACGGGCGTGCGCGTGAACGCGATCTGTCCGGGGTTGATCGAAACGGGCATGACGAAACCTATTTTCGATGGCGCGCGGGCGCGGGGGAACGAGGGGCGGATCGGACAACTCAACCCAACCGCGCGGTACGGGCATCCCGAGGAAATCGCTGCGATGGCGTTGTTCTTGGCGTCGGACGAGGCGTCCTACGTGAACGGGCAAGCGTTCCCGGTGGACGGTGGGCTCACGTCGACGCTGCCGTTCGTGACGCGGCGCTGATGCGCGGCTACGACAACATGGGGTTCGCCCTGTTTGTTGTCTTTGCAATCTGGCAGACTCTCTGGTCGACTGCATTCTTCTGCCTCTACGTAGCGGCTTGGATTGTGTCGGCGCCTCGTGGAACGTCGCTGATCGCCTTCATGGATGCGCACGAGTTTGCGGCTTGGTATCTCGTGAGCACTGTCATCGCGTCGATCCTTACGGGCGTCGTCGGGGTCGTTGATTTGGTCGGTAATGCGAAAAGTTCAAAAGACCGAGGCAGCGTTGAGCGGTTGGTGGACGCGTGGGTCGCGAAATTGAGCCG
>JANLXP010000301.1:0-15213 GCA_031365165.1 Alphaproteobacteria bacterium | reverse complement strand
GTGCGAATCGACTACCGCCCCTACATTCCGCCCGCCATGGCCCGCCCTGCCCCCCGGTATGTCTGCCAGTCTTGTGGCGCCGCGTATCCGAAATGGAGCGGGCGCTGCGAATCCTGCGGCTCGTGGAATTCGCTGACCGAGGAAGCCGACACCGGCGCAATCCCCGGCGCCAAGGCATCCGGCCGCGGCGGCCGCGTAATCGCGTTGGAGCCCGTGAAAGGCACCTCCCCCGCGCCGCCCCGCATGCTGACCGGTATCGCCGAGTTCGACCGCGTCTGTGGCGGCGGCCTTGTCGCGGGCTCGGCGCTGCTTGTCGGCGGCGACCCCGGCATCGGCAAGACGACGCTGCTGCTGCAAGCGATGACAGCGCTCGCCAAATCCGGCAAATCCGCCATCTACATCTCCGGCGAAGAAGGCATCGACCAAACCCGCCTGCGCGCGCATCGCCTCGGCCTCGAAGACAGCCAAGTGAAACTCGCGGCTGAAACCAGCCTGCGCGACATCCTCTCGACGCTCGACAGCAGCGCACCGCCGGCAGCGCTCGTCGTAGACTCGATCCAAACGCTCTGGTCCGACGCGATCGAAGCGGCACCTGGCACCGTCAGCCAAGTGCGCGCCTGCGCCCAGGAACTCATCCGCTACGCCAAGCGCAAAGGCACCGCGATCATCCTGATCGGCCACGTGACCAAGGACGGACAAATCGCGGGCCCCCGCGTCGTCGAGCACATGGTCGATGCCGTTCTCTATTTCGAAGGCGAACGCGGACATCAATTCCGCATCCTGCGCGCGGTGAAAAACCGCTTCGGCCCGACGGACGAGATCGGCGTCTTCGAAATGCGCGAAGTGGGTTTGACCGAAGTCGCCAATCCCTCCGCCCTGTTCCTCGGGCCTAAGGAATCGCGCGCATCCGGCGCTGCCGTTTTCGCCGGGATCGAAGGAACCCGCCCCCTGCTCGTGGAAATCCAGGCGCTCGTCGCCGATGCGTCCTACGGCGCCCCACGCCGCGCGGTCGTCGGATGGGACTCGGCCCGCCTGGCGATGGTGCTGGCCGTTTTGGATGCCCGTGCGGAAATTGGAATTTCGGCCCAAGACGTCTATCTCAACGTCGCGGGCGGTTTGCGCATCGGTGAGCCGGCCGCGGATTTGGCAGTGGCCGGCGCGCTCGTTTCCTCCCATTTCGGCGTCGTCGTTCCGCACGACTGCGTTTTCTTCGGCGAGATCGGCCTCTCCGGTACGGTTCGCCCCGTGGGCCAGGCTGACGCGCGGCTGAAAGAGGCGCAAAAGCTTGGCTTCAAGCGCGCCTTTGTGCCGCCGGGTGTTTCGCCGCCGAAGGGACTAGAAGTCACGCCCGTACCGACCGTTGCAGCCTTGATTGCCCTGTTGAAAACGCTTCATTAACCCAAAAGGTCGACACCATTGGTGATAGGTGTCCGGAGCCCATGGTGAGCGAGCTGACGATAGTCGATTACGTTGTGCTGGGGATCTTGCTCCTCTCCGGCCTGGTCGCGGCCTATCGCGGCTTTCTCAAAGAAACGCTCTCCGTCAGTTCGTGGCTGGTCGCAGCGCTCGCCGCAGTTTTCTTTTGGCCGATCACCAAACCCTTCGCCCGCGCTTTGCTCGAACCGAATTGGCTGGCCGACGTCTTGGCGCTCGTCGGCGTCTTCTTCATGATCTTGATCCCGGCCTCGTTTATGAGCTTCCGCCTGTCGGAACTCGTGCGCGACAGCAGCGCGGGTCCGCTCGACCGTTCGCTCGGCTTCGTCTTCGGCATCGCGCGGGGTCTGCTGGTTGTAGGTCTGGGTTACGTCCTCTTCTCCTCGCTGGCGTCTGAAGAGAACCAGCCCAGCTGGGTGCGTGAGGCGCGGCTTCTGCCCGTCGTCAAAGGCACCGCAGACGTTATTATGTCGCTCAGCGACAAAGACAAGAAAACACAAGAACCGGCCGAAGAAGGCGGGACCGAAAAGATTCAGCATGCAGCCAATGTCAGCGAAGAACCGGCACCAAAACCAACGCCGGCAGTTGACGAAAACACCGGCAACTCAAACGAAGGCGGTGGTGGGAACAAGAGCACATCTTACAGCGCGGGCCAGCGGCGCGCTTTGGATGAACTCGTGAAATCCACCTCGAAAGAGTGATGGACCAAGACATCTCGACGAACCCCTTCGCGGACGACAAGCTGCTAGAGGAATGCGGTATCTTCGGCATTTGGGGCAAACCCGACGCCGCGGCCTTCGTTGTCTTGGGGCTCCACGCGCTCCAGCACCGCGGCCAAGAAGCGGCCGGTGTCGTCTCCACCGACGGCGAACAGTTCTATCTCGAACGCCAGGAAGGTCTAGTCGGCGACAAGTTCGCAGTCGGCGGACCAGTGCCGAAGCTCAAGGGCCGCAACGCCATCGGCCACGTCCGCTATTCGACGACCGGCGGCACGCTCAACCGCAACATTCAACCGTTCTTCGCCGACGTCGCCAACGGCGGTATCGCGGTCGCCCACAACGGCAACCTCACGAACGCGGTCGCGCTGCGCAAACAACTCGTCGCCAAAGGCTCGATCTTCTATTCGACGTCGGACACCGAATGCATCGTCCACCTCGTCGCCACCTCGAAATACGAAAAGATCGTCGATCGCCTCGTCGATGCGCTGAAGCAAATTGAGGGTGCCTACTCGCTCGTTTGCCTCACCCGCAAGAAGCTGATCGGCGTGCGCGATCCGTTGGGCGTGCGCCCGCTCGTCATCGGTAAGCTCGAAGACGCGTACGTGCTCGCCTCTGAAACCTGCGCACTCGACATCATCGGCGCCGAGTACCTGCGCGACGTGAAGCCTGGCGAAGTCGTCGTCATCTCCGACGAAGGCACCAAGCTCGAGGCCTACCAACCGTTCCCGCAGCAACGTCAGCGCTTCTGCATCTTCGAACATATCTATTTCGCAAGGCCCGACAGCATCATCGACGGCCTGGGCGTCTACGACGTGCGCAAATCCATCGGCGCCGAACTCGCGCGCGAAGCCCCGGTCGAAGCCGACATGGTGGTGCCGGTGCCGGACTCCGGCGTCCCCGGGGCCATAGGCTACGCCGAAGCGTCGAACATCCCGTTCGAACTCGGCATCATCCGCAATCACTATGTCGGCCGTACGTTCATCGAACCGACCGACCACATCCGCAATCTGGGCGTCCGCCTGAAGCACAACGCCAATCGCGCCCGCCTGAAGGGCAAGCGCGTCGTCTTGGTGGACGATTCCATCGTGCGCGGCACGACCTCGAAGAAGATCATCAAGATGGTGCGCGACGCAGGCGCCGCCGAAGTGCACTTCCGCATTGCAAGTCCGCCGATGACCGACCCGTGCTTCTACGGCGTCGATACGCCGGAAAAGAAGAACCTGCTCGCCGCGAACTACACGGTGGCCGAGATGTGCCGCTTCATCGGTGCGGATTCGCTCCACTTCATCTCGATCAACGGCCTCTACCGTGCGCTGCGCCAAACGCGCCGCGACGGCACCACCACGCGCTACTGCGACGCCTGCCTCACCGGCGAATACCCAACCGCCCTGACCGACCGCGACAGCAGCACCACCGAAAACGCACAGCTGTCGCTTTTGGCGGTCTAGCTCTTTGTAAGCATGTCATGCGTCTGACAAACCGCATCGCCCTCGTCACCGGCGCCTCGCGCGGCATCGGCCGCGCCACTGCGCTGGCACTCGCCGCGGAGGGCGCGCACGTCATCGCCGTCGCGCGCACGGTGGGCGGCCTCGAAGAACTGGACGACGCCATCAAGAAGGCTGGCGGCGGCGCAACGCTTGTGCCGCTCGATCTGAGGGACGGCGCAGCCTTTCCGCGCCTCGCCGGCGCTGTCGCCGAGCGCTGGAAGAAGCTCGACATCCTCATCGGTAATGCCGGCGTGCTGCACGATCTAACGCCCGTCGCGCACATCAACCCGAAGCACTGGATCGAAGCGTTCGACGTCAACGTGAACGCGAACCTGCGCCTGATCCAATTCTTCGATCCGCTGCTGAAGGCGAGTGACGCGGGCCGCGCCCTCTTCGTCACCTCCGGCGCCGCCAAAAACCCGCGCGCGTATTGGGGTACCTACGCCGCCAGCAAAGCCGCCCTCGACGCGCTCGTCTTTACCTACGCCGCCGAGTGCGCCTCGACGCCGGTACGCGTCAACCTCTTCAACCCCGGTCCCACGCGCACGAATATGCGCGCCAAAGCGGTCCCCGGCGAAGACCCGCAAACGCTTCCGTCACCGGAAACCGTCGCCGCCCAACTCATCGAACTGGTGCTGCCCACGGAAACCCGCAACGGCGAAACCGTCGCCTTTCGAAGGGGCGTGTAGCCCAATGTCGGCGCCAAGCTTTCCAGCTGGCAGCCGCTTGCAGCCGCAAATCGCCACCGCCACCTACCACGATACCTACGAAGCGCCGCTGCGCCGGCCAGACCAAAAGCTTCACGAAATCTACATAGCGATCCTGGGTCATTTGCCCTGGTGGGCGCGCGCAATGATCATCGTACGCAACGCCATCGTTGCGCCGCTCGGTCTGCACGCAGAAAAGGCAGCCAGCGTGTGGACGCCAGAGCGCAAGGACAACTACACCCCTGGCGACAAGATCGTGCGCTTTCCGCTAATCTCGTATGACGAAAATGAGATCGTCGCCGGGCGAGACGACAAGCACTTGGATTTTCGCGTCTCGGTCATGAAGCTTCACAACAGCACCGGACCTCGCGTTGCAATGTCGACCGTCATCACGGTGCACAACGCGTTCGGCAAAGCCTATTTGTCGATTATCTTGCCGTTCCACCGCCTCGGCATGAGGTACCTAATGGCTCAAGCAGTAGCAAACGATCGGATCTAAGCACCCGTCTCCAAGACGAAATGAGGCCCGAGAAACGCCTCGGGCCTCCAGAGCTTAGTTGCACGATGATCAATCAATAGAATACGTCGTATCGCACTTGGACGATTTCACCGGTGTACTCGTCGATCAGCAGTGCGTCCGGCCCATAGCGAACCCACACGTACCCCGACGGCGGGGAAAAGAGGCCGTACGCGAAGAAGTTCGCAAGCCAGAAGTTGCTCGCGTAGTACTGCCGCGGCAAACGCTGGCCGTAGCCGTACCGCCGGTACGAGTTTCCGTCTCGCCACTGGTACACGTCGACGCGATAACGGCGCGGCGAATTGAAGTTGCGGCGATACTGCTGGATGTTGACTTGCTGGCGTCTGTTGCTGTCGCCCCAATGGCGATCGTTGCGATCTCCGAAATTGCGGCGGTCGTTCCGGTTGCCGAAGTCACGGCGGTCGTTGCGCGTGCGCTCGATGAGCGGAACGCTGCGCCGTAGTACGGTTCGATTGCCCTCGTACCTGGTGCGCGCGCGCTCGACGCCACGCTGGCGGTTGTTTTGCGCACCAAAGTCCCGCGTTCCGCGACGCTGTTGGTTCGCGCCCGGTCCCTGGTTGTTGTTGCGCCGCGTGCGAGCATGGTTGTCTTGACCACCTTGCTTTTGCTCTTGAGCCCCGACGTTCTGGTCGCGACCTCGCCGGTCATCCGGCGCCGCTAAGGCCATGCCGCCGACCAAACTGAGGCCGATGGCAACGGCGGCGACTCGCGTCGCCATGTACATTTTCATGGGAGTTCCCTTCACGTTCGGGTGATCTAGCTACGAGCATGCGCGCCGCCACGGCCTAGATTGAAGATGCGTGGCTGCCTGATGCGCATCGCAGTACTGAACACAACACGCAGCGCGCGCATTCGTTCCATTCGCGACGAAAATGACTCTCGCGAAATCGCCGGGATCAATTGGTTCCGAAGTCACGGCGAGCCGCGACGATCGTGATGATAAAGCCCGCAATCACGTCGATCAGCATCATCGTAATAAGCATAAAGAATGCGGAGTTCGTGAAGCTCGCCGTCGTGATGAAAAGAACGACGCAAATTAGGGCGAGAAGGGAAGAAAGCGCGTGATTGATGATCGAGCGCGAGTCGGTATTCACGGAGTTCACGATTTCGACAAACAGAATGATCAGACTGCCGAACACGAACAGGTCGCCATAGTGCACCTGCCACAGGACGCCCGACGTCATCGCCGGCGCAAAGGCAATCGCTTCCGTCCAACTTCCACTTTGTTGGGCCGCCGCGAAAAGCATGAACACCGCAAGAGGCAGAGCCATCAGCGGTAAGAGGCGAAGCGTTCCGAATACTGCCAACATGAGATGGGTCCCGTTTGGCGGCCCTTGGCCGCAAACGCGTCTTGACCTCCGCACGCGCCAACGCGTGCTTAGAGAACCCCGGAACGCCAATAAAGTTCCCAAACGAGCAGAAGCGGCGCGCCCTACGTCGCGCCACCGTCCGATTTCCGGCCGAACATGGAGCCGAAGAAGCGCCAGATCGCGCCGCCCACGGCAATCACGCCGATGGCGATGAACTTCCACACCGCGAGCAGCAGCTTGAATAGCCCCGCCTTCGCCGCCACGCCGCCCGCGATCAACCCCGCAATGCCGTAGGCCGCAAGCTTGTCACCCTCTTTGTAGTCGGCGTAGCGGTTGCCCTCGGTGAACGACACCATCGAAAGCATCGTCGGCGCCTTGGCGTCGATATCCTTGAGTTGGTTCATACCGCCGATGACGTTCACCTGCAGCACGCCCTCACGCCCGAGCGCGCGGATGGAATAATTCAGCGTGTCGGGCTCTGCCCCAAACTTCAGATGCTTCGCCCAATAAAGTTTGTGCTCGGTCGCGTCGTATTTCGGCTCCTGCGCCCAGCCGATGAGTGCGATCGTGCCATAGCCCGCCGCCTGGCGCTCCTTGTTCTCCTCGGCCACGCCATCCTGCATTTCCTTCATCAGGTCGGTGTAGTTGATCGCCTTCGCGTCGTCGTCCGCGACGTGCCCGTCATCTTCATACGTGATGATCGCAGCCCAGCTCTCGTCAGCAAACGGGCTGACACCCTTAGGAACGATCGCGCCCAGCGCGTCCTTACCGACGTCCGGCGGGTTGCCCCAGACCTCCGTCAGTAGCTTCTGCGCATCCGCCGCATCGAGAAACGCGAACCCTTCTGCAACGACGATATGCGCCTTGCCGCCGGGCAAGTCATGTGCGCCGTCGCGCTGCACCAAGCTGTTGGCCGCAACCTCGCGCGGATCGGGCTTCTTCTCGGCATCGGCCGGCACTGCGGGCGTCGTCGCGTCGGCAGGAGCCGTCGTCGGCGTAGCCGGATCCGTCGCGGGCGCAGCAGGCTCAGGCTTCGGTGGCAACACATCGGCAAACGTCGCCTGCACCAAGAACAAAGCCGTCGTCATCAATGCTGCGGCACGAACAGTCATGACTCACCTCAATGGAGTTTCGGTCCAGTCGCTGAGAGTAAATCCAGAATCGCCGCTTTGTCGCCCCCCGCAGCAGCGGGTTTCGGTCACACACGCAGCGATTGGCGCGCGCCCGGGACGGTCAAGCCACACCGGCACAGCGTGCACATCCGAGCCTAATCTTGCGGCGGAAAGCGGTCGAAGTGAGGGAGTTCGTGCGCGCGTGCCATCCAGGAAATGCGCTCGGCAACCTGAATGTGCGCCTGCGCGGGCACCAAGCCCGGATCGTCGTATGTCGCGCTCTGAATATCGATGATGCCGGGCAAGACCTGCGCGTTGGCGTAAAAAAGCCCGGTCCCGCAATCGCCGCAAAACAAACGCCGGCCATGCTCGGACGACTTGTAGATCTTGGGCATGCCCTTCGTAACTTTCACCGCGCTCTCAGGATACATCGTCCAGCCGACCATCGGCGCGCCCGCGTTCCTTCTGCAATCCACGCAATGGCAAAGCGCATGTGTGAGCGCCTCACCACTCGCCTCATAGCGAATTGCACCGCAGTGGCAGCCGCCCATAATCGTCATGAGGAATCTCCGCTAACGCTTGCGCTTGTCGAACGGGTTCTCGCCCGCCTTCACTTTCATGCGGATCGGCACACCCGTGAATCCGAAATGCTCACGCAGGCCGTTGATGAGATAGCGGCCATAGTCGCCGGGCAACTCGCCGGCTTGGCTCGACGAAATCGCGAAGGTCGGCGGCCGGGTCCGCGCCTGCGTCATGTAGCGAATCTTGATGCGCCGTCCCTTGGGTGCTGGCGGCGAGTGCTGCTCGATCATCATCTGCAGCCAATCGTTCAGCTTGTGCGTCGAGATGCGCCTGTTCCAGATTTCGTGCTGCTTCACGATGGCCGGCATCAACCGGTCGATGCCTTCGCCCGACAGCGCGGAGATTGCGACGATCGGCACACCACGCCACTGCGGCAACAACTCGTCGACGCGCGATTTCAGCGTCTTCAGACGCTTCGCCTTGTCTTCGACCAGATCCCACTTGTTGACGGCGACCACCATCACCCGCCCCTCGCGCTCGACGAGGTCGGCGATCTGCAAGTCCTGCGTCTCGAACGGAATGTCGGCGTCGATGACCAGGATGACGACCTCGGCCATCTTGATCTCTTCAAGCGCGTCCGCGACCGAAAGCTTTTCCAAGTCTTCGGAAACCTTTGCCTTGCGCCTAAGGCCTGCCGTGTCGACAAGCTTGACCCGCCGCCCTTCCCACGACCACTCCGCCGCAACCGCATCGCGCGTGATCCCGGCCTCAGGCCCGGTGACGGAGCGTTCCTTCCCGATCAACCGGTTGAGCAGCGTGGACTTGCCCGCATTCGGCCGGCCGGTGATCGCAATGGTGAGCGCCTTCTCTGGGTCTCCTTCGACCTCGATGCGCGCTTCAGGCGGCGCGATCGCGATCAGCGCGCGATAAAGATCGTCGAGACCGCGTCCGTGTGCAGCAGAGATCGCCACCGGCTCGCCGAACCCCATGCGCTCGGCCTCCAGGACAGTCGCCTCCGAAGCGCGCGTGTCGGACTTGTTCACCGCGAATATGATCGGCTTGCCCGATCGGCGCAGAAGCTTGGCCACGTCCTTGTCTTGGCCGGTGATGCCCTCGCGCCCGTCGATCACGAAGATCAGCGCGTCGGCCTGCTCGATCGCGGCCCGCGTCTGCTTTTGGATGCGCGCGCCAAGGTCGTCGCTCTTCGCGTCGTCGAGGCCCGCCGTATCCAGCAAGCGGAACGCGAGGTCTAGAAGCTGCACTTCCCCGTCGCGCCAATCGCGCGTGACGCCGGGTGTATCGTCGACGATGGCGGCGTGACTGCGCGTCAGCCGGTTGAACAGCGTCGACTTGCCCACATTGGGGCGCCCAGCAATCGCGACGGTGAACGACATTTGCGCATCAGCGGCCGGGGTTACCTAAGCGCCGTGAGCTTGGCGTCATCGGTCAACACATAGACGGTGTTGTTGGCCACGACCGGCGCGATGAACGCCTTGTCCGGGATGTCGATCTGACCCAGCACCTGGCCGGTATAGGGCGAGATCGAAATCGCATAACCTTCCGACGACAGCGCAATCAGACGATCCGAAACGAGCACGGGTCCCGACCACGCGATCGCGCCACGCCGTCCCGCTGCATCGCGATAGGCGTCAAGCTGATGGATCCAGCGGATGCGCCCGTCTGCGCGCCGCACGCACAAGACCTGCGCGTTGTCGGTGATGACATAGACGTAGTCGCCGACAACCCACGGCCGCTGCGTGCCGCCCACGTCGATCGTCCAAACCCGTTCGCCCGTGCGCATGTCGATCGCAACCAAGCGGCCCGCGTGGCTGTTCGCGAACACAAGGCCGCGGTCGATCACCGGACGGCCCGAGATATCGGCCAACGTCGCAAGCGGCGTCAGCCCGCCCGAACGCGCCAACGTATCGCTCCACACCGGACGCCCGTTGCGCACGTTCAGCGCAAAGAGCTCGCCCGACGTATACGGCACGACCACAAGGTCGCCCGAAACGGCAACGCTGTTCGAACCCAAAATGCCGGCCGATTCTGCAATACCGCGGTGATCCCACAGCACGCGCCCGTCGTCTTCGGCAAGCGCCATCAATTGGTTTTCTTGCGTGGCGACGAAGACGCGTCCGCCGTTCACCACCGGCGCAGCGCGGAACGGTACCGTTGCCGAGCGCCGCCAAATCTCTTTCCCGTTCTGCGCGTTGAGCGCCGCGACGAAGCCGAACCCGGTCGACACGAAAAGCTTGTCGCCGTCGACTGCAACGCCACCGCCGAAGCCTTCCTCGGCGTCTTCGTCGTTCGGCGTGAGATCGACGCGCCACAAGCGCTCGCCGTTCCTCGCATCGTAAGCCGAAACGTTTACCTGCGAATCCAGCACGTACACCTTGCCGCCCGAGACGACCGGCGAGGCCGTCAGCCGCGTATCGGAAGACGAGCCCGCTCCGATGCTCGAACCCCATTCGCGGTTGAGTTTCCCGACCGCCGACAAATGGTGCATCACGTTGTCCGCGTAGCCGCCGGGCTGCGGCCAATCCGCGTTCACGACGGGCTTGGGCAACACGACCGGCTCGTTCTGAAGCTTCGGATCGGCTTCGACCGCAGACGCGGACGGCAGCACGGCGACGCGCTCGCCGCGCACCTCGACCTTCACGCCAGGCGTGATGAATTGCTCAAGCGTCTCGCAAGCGCTGAGCGAGAAGGCAAGCAAGCTGACAGCCGCCACGGAGCGGTAAGAAACGCGGAACGTCATGTCGGATCTCGTTTTCACTGTGGCGTGGGGGTGGGGGCAGGCGGCGCAATCGGATCGGGGCCAAGCAACGAGCTCGGCTGTTCCGGCGGCGGCTTCAATGGCTGTAGCAGCAGCGGGCCATCGCTCGTGCCGGGTTGCGGCAAGAGCAACGACGATGGCGCGGCCTTCATGTCGGTGAATTTCAAACCGGAACGGATAAGCGCGAGCATCTCCGTCGACCGCCGCTTCACGCCGGCCGACACGGTGTCGGTTTTCACGATGTCGTCGTAGAGCGCCTTTGCGTCGTCGGCTTTCCCGGCCCGCCATGCGGAGTACGCGAGCAACTCTTTGGCTTGCACGGCCCAGGGACCTGCGCCCGTCGCGACCGGCGACAGCGTCTTCTTGACGTTGTCGTACGTATCGAGATCGACGAGGAACACAGCCGCCCGAACGATTGCGAAGTCGCGGAACAACGGCGATCGCTCGCTGTTGGCGACGGATTCGTAGAGCTTGACCGCCGTCTTCACGTCGCCCGCCTGCGCGATGAGCGCGGCCTGCTGCAACTTGGCGAGTGTCGTGTAAGCGCCGGAACCCGAAACCGCGAGCTTGGCAAGCCGTTCCGCCGCCTGTTTCTCACCGCCCGCATTTCGCAGGAGTTCCCCGATTGCTTCCATTTCGCGCGAGGATTTCTCGATTTCTTGCGCGTGGTAGTAGGACCAACCTTGGTAAGCGGCCACGCCCAAAATAAGGGCGGCAGCAGCGCCGATCAGCGGGACACGGTATTTCTCCCAGAATTTCGCCATTTGTTGTTGGCGATATTCCTCTTCAACTTCTTGGAAAACGTCGCTCACGAGGGCCTTCGATAGGGCGGAGAAACGCCGCCAACGGCTGGAATTGAGCGCGGGACATTAGCCATGTTGCTCTGGGGTCGCAATTCCACATTCCGCCAGTCAAACCGCGAATCACCGGATTCGAAAAACACCCCTCGCACCGATGATTTGACCACCCTCGCGCAGGCTAGAAGTTACCAACTTCTTAACGAGACGCTGTGCCTCGATGATTCTGCGCTAAGGTACCCCCTCACTCCTAGGTGCAACAGGCCCCTTCCCTGACGCTTTAGAACTCTCGAAGAACGGCGGAAATAGCCGCGGCAGTAACCAAGTTTTTCGCGCAAACGCAGCGGTTTGAACATGCCGCACAACCGCTGTTTTGCAGGAATTTCGAGACGCCCCGCTACTTCTAGGTGTGCCACCCCTGCCACAGCGCAAGACCGTGTGTCTTCTCTGCAAGGGTCCGACAATCTTTCCCCGCGACAATTGCGATTAAGGACGAGTCATTCGACATTACGCAGGACGGAAGGCTCAAAAGCGGCGGACGCAAGTCCATGGGGCTCATGAGCCGAAACAACGGGGCTAAAGCACGATGATGCGTGCGATGACCATACTGGCGGTTGCAACGGCGGGTGCCTTCACGGCATCGGCGCCGTCGTATGCTGCCGATGAGTCGACGGCCGACCGTATCGTCTCCTCGATTTACGCCGACCTCGGCATGCTCGCGAAAGCGGATGAGCCGCAGAAGAAGGGCGGCTTCTTCGTTGGCCTGCACTCTGGTCTCGGCGCTGACACGGGCGTCGCACCGATCGCTGCCGGCTTGTCGGTTCCGCTGCTCAGCGACGGCGCCGAATCGATCACCGCGAACGGCTACTACGTTTATTCGCCGGGTTGGTCGCTCGACACGTATGTCGGCGGCGGCTTCGGCAAGAAGAACCTCGGCGAAGAGCCGTTATTGCTCAACGAAGCGGTTCCGCGCGGTACGTTCGCGTATCAAGGTATGGCAGGCGTCACGTACTCGTTCACGCCGTCGATGACGCTGGGCCTTGAGTACCGGTATTCGGAGCAGCTCAACAATCCGATGCTTCAGCAGAACACGCTGCCGCGCGATGAAGAGCGCGACCAAAGCGTGACGCTGCGCTTCGACTTCTTGCTGAACTAATCAGCCTTCCTCCGCGTAACGCCTGGGCCGCATTATGCGGCCCTTTTCATTTGCGCTATCGGATCGCGCGCCGCGCCACCCACCAGAGGAAGAAGAGGCTCACCAGCGTGACGCCGAACGTAGTGGCGAGCGCCACCTCTTTGCTCAGCCGCAACAACACCGCGACCCAACCAGCCCCGATAAAGACCGCGACCCCACCGCCGACAAGCACCACCACAAACACGAAATAGGCGACCACGAACGGCAACGAGCGCGGCATCCGCGCCACCCGCACGCCAAAGAGCACCAGCAGCACGGCCGCGGCCCCCAACATGATCGGCGTCATCGACAGCATCGAATGCCAAGCCCCATACACGTGACAATATTGACCCCAAAGCGTATCCATCCGCCCGTATGAGTGCGACCGGAAAAAGCCACGCCGTTGTCCTTGGGGGAAGCATCGCCGGCCTCCTCGCGGCCCGCGTGCTCAGCGATCACTTCGACCGTGTCACCATCGTCGAAAAAGAACGCCTCGCCAGCGACGGCGAGGTTCGCCATGCCGCCCCGCAGGGCGCGCATGCTCACGGCATGCTCGCGCGCGGTCTCGAAATCATCGAGGGCCTCATCCCCGGATTCACGGCCGACCTCGCCCAACGCGGCGCCACGCTCATCGGTGCGAACGACGTCGGCATCTACATCGCCGGCTGGCGCAAACCGCACGCGAACCCGTTGAAGGTCTTGGTCGCAACCCGCCCGTTCATCGAGTGGGGCCTCGTCCGCTACGTCCGCGCAGTGCCGAACATCGCCGTTATCGAAGACGCAGAAGCCATCGGCCTCACCGGCGACGCGGCGCGGGTCACCGGCGCAAAGCTCGCCGACCGCACGCTCAAGGCCGACTTCATCGTCGACGCGCGCGGCCGCCGCTCGAATCTCGCAGACTGGATGAAGGTCTTGGGCGCCGAGCCGCCGCCGCACGAAACGTCGCCGCTGGGCTCCGCCTATTGTTCCTATCTGCTCGAGCCCAAACCCGGCGCCGCGCGCCCGCGTACGCTGCAGGTCGCCGAGATCAAGGACAAGATTGGCGCCATCATCTTCGCCGTCGAACGCAACCGCATTCAGCTTTCTCTCGGTGCGAATACCGACATCCGCGTGCCGCAAACGCACGAAGAGATGCTGGCTTTCCTGCGCGAACGCTTGCCGGTCCCCGACGCCTATCTCGCAATCAAAGATCTGGTGCCTGTCACGGCACCCGCGCATTCCCGCTTCACCGCAAGCGTGCGGCGCAACTTCGACGTACTTGGCCGCCCACCGGAAGGCAGCGTGGCCATCGGCGATGCGGTCGCAAGCTTCAACCCGATCTTCGGCCAAGGCATGACGGTGGCCGCCCTCGAAGCCGACTGGCTGGGCCAATGCCTCACCAAAAACGATCCGTCCACGGACGGCTTCGCCAAGGCGTACTACAAGGGCATCAAACCGATTGTCGACGCCGCTTGGGGCTTTCCCGACCTGGAAGCCAAGCGCAACAAACCCGCCGGCCATCCGTTGGGAACGCAATTCCTGCTCTGGTACACCGCCCGTATGCAAGTCGCCGCGAGCCGCAGCACGCTCGTCTCCGAGACGATCGCCAAAGTGCAAAACATGCTAGCCCCACCTGCAACATTATTCCGACCGGACGTTTTTGCGCGCGTGCTGCTCGGTTGAAACCGAGCTCAGTCGAACGTCGCCGCGTAGATCTCCGGCTTGAACCCAACCAGAGTCTTCGAGCCAACCTCAACCACCGGCCGCTTGATCATCGACGGCTGCTCGAGCATGAGCGCGATCGCTTTTTTCTCGCTCAAGGCTTCTTTCTTCGCCTCCGGCAGCGCGCGGAACGTCGTGCCCGCCTGGTTCAGCAGAACCTCCCAACCAACTTGGGCCGCCCACCGCTCAAGGTCTTTCCGCTCAACCCCGGCCGCTTTGTAATCGTGGAACGTATAGGCGACGTTGTGCGCGTCGAGCCAAGCCCGCGCCTTTTTCATCGTGTCGCAATTCTTGATGCCGTAGATCGTGACTTTCATTGCCGCTATCCTCACGCAATCTTTCGCCGCTGCAAATACACGAAAAACGACACCGTCAATGAGTCCGCTCGACCGCCCCATTTGGCATGCGCTGAACCAGCGCCAGTCCGCCTACACCGTCGGTGCCGCAAGCGCCCGCCGCTTCGTGCCTGAAGTGGGCCTCTTCGCCGCAACGCGCGACGACACACCGGAGGCGCTCGCGGACCTAGCCGAACTCGTGCGCGGCCACGGCCCCACGGTGCTGCTGCAAGTGGGCGACATCCCCGTGCCCACCGGCACCAAAGCGCAAATGACGATGCTGGGCGTACAGATGGTCGCGCGCGAGATTGAGCCGCTCGATCCAACCGCGCCGGTCGAACCCTTAAGCGCCGCCGACGCCCCCGCAATGCTCGCGCTCGCGACGGCAACGCAGCCGGGACCGTTCTTCGCGCGCACACATGAACTCGGAACCTTCTGGGGCGTGAAAACGAACGGCGGTCTGGTCGCGATGGCCGGCGAACGCATGAAGCTGCCGGGCTACACCGAAGTCAGCGCCGTCTGCACCGACCCCGACCACCGCGGCAAAGGCTATGCCGCCCTGCTCTCCCGCACGGTCGCCACCCAAATCCTGAACCGCGGC
>JANLXP010000042.1:0-1332 GCA_031365165.1 Alphaproteobacteria bacterium | reverse complement strand
TCAGACTCAATATCCCGCTGCTGTCGTCGGCCATGGACACCGTGACTGAGGCGCGGCTCGCGATCGCGATGGCCCAGGAAGGCGGCATCGGCGTCATCCACCGGAATTTGTCCATCGAGGAACAGGCGCGTCACGTCTCTCAGGTCAAGCGCTACGAGAGCGGCATTGTTCTCGACCCCGTGACCATTGCACCTTCGAAGACGTTGCGCGAAGCTCTTGAATTGATGGCAGCCAACGGCATTACCGGGCTGCCCGTTGTCGAGGGCGGCGGCAAGGGCGTGTCCGGCAAGCTGGTCGGCATTCTGACGAACCGCGACGTTCGGTTCGCGACCGATTTGCGGCAGCCGGTCTCGCAGTTGATGACGAAGGAAAAGCTCATCACCGTGCGCCAGAATATCGCCATGGATGAGGCGAAGCGTCTGCTGCACCAGCATCGCATCGAAAAGCTGCTGGTTGTCGACGATCAGTACCGCTGCGTCGGCCTGATCACGGTGAAAGATATCGAGAAGGCCGAGTCGCATCCGAACGCTGCGAAAGACGCACAAGGACGGTTGCGGGTCGGTGCTGCGACGACAGTCGGCCCCGACGGGCTTGCGCGAACGGAGGCTTTGCTGGCTGCCGGCGTCGATGTGATCGTTGTCGATACGGCGCACGGGCACTCCGCGCGCGTGATCGATGCGGTTGCCAAGATCAAACGCATGTCGAACGAGACGCAAGTGATTGCGGGTAACGTGGCGACCGCAGAAGCTGCGACCGCGTTGATGGATGCTGGCGCTGACGCCATTAAAGTCGGCATCGGGCCGGGTTCGATCTGCACGACACGGATGGTGGCTGGCGTTGGCGTGCCGCAGCTCACGGCGATCGTGAACGTCGCGAGCGCGACACGGCCGCGTGGCGTGCCGGTGATCGCAGACGGCGGTATCAAGTATTCCGGCGACTTCGCGAAGGCGATTGCGGCGGGCGCCGACTGCGCGATGTTGGGCTCGCTGTTCGCGGGCACGGACGAAAGCCCTGGCGAGGTGTTCCTCTATCAAGGGCGGTCGTACAAATCGTACCGCGGAATGGGCTCGCTCGGCGCGATGGCGCGCGGGTCGGCCGATCGCTACTTCCAGGCGGAAGTGAACGACACGTTGAAGCTGGTGCCGGAAGGCGTCGAAGGTCAGGTGCCGTACAAGGGGCCGATCTCCAGCGTCGTGCATCAGCTGGTCGGCGGATTGCGCGCTTCGATGGGATACACCGGCGCGAAGTCGATTGCCGATTTCCAGAAGAACGCGAAGTTCGTGCGTATCTCGGCGGCCGGTTTGCGCGAGAGCCATCCGCATTCCATTTCGG
>JANLXP010000041.1:0-1578 GCA_031365165.1 Alphaproteobacteria bacterium | reverse complement strand
ATCCGGCTCGCCAACGCTGCCGCCGAACCACCGGACGAACCGCCGGGCGAGCGAGAATGGTCGTAGGGGTTCACGGTCCGCCCATAGATCGGGTTCACCGCCTGCCAATCGGCAAGCGCAACCGGCGCATTCGTCTTGCCCAAGATGACGGCGCCCGCGCGCTTCAACCGTTGCACCGGCACGCTATCTTGCGTCACCGGCAAATCCTTGAAGACGGGCATCCCCCAGGTGGAGGGCAGCCCCGCAACGTCGTTCGATTCCTTCACCGTCATGGCGACGCCCATCAGCGTACCGCGCTCGCCCTTCGCACGCGCCTGGTCGACGCGCTTGGCTTGCGCCCGCGCACGCTCGAAGTCGCGCACGACGACCGCGTTGATTTCGCCGTCGCCCTTTTCGATGCGCGCGATCGCCGCGTCGCAAACTTCCAGGGCCGAAACGGTGCCGCCGTTGACGGCGCGTGCGGTCTCGGCGGCGCTCGCGGTGGCGAGGTCGAGTGTGGGCTGCGTCATGGGTGCTTGCCTATGGCTGCGGGGGCGGGCGGATTCGCCCACCTTATAGCGCGGCCGCACAAAGGCGGAAGCTGAATCTCTCGCCCGCCCCAGACGAAACCAGTATACCCCCAGCAACAAAAACAACCGGAATCCGCCGATGGCAAAAGACGAGAAAAGCGACATCGCTACCTTGAGTTTCGAACAGGCGCTGCAGCAGCTGGAACAGATCGTCCAGCAGCTGGAGAAGGGCCAGGTCGGGCTTGAGGATTCGATCACGACCTACGAACGCGGCACGGCGCTGAAAGCCCACTGCGAGGCGAAACTCAAAGACGCCGAAGCCCGCATTGAAAAGATCGTCATCACGCCCGCGGGCCCAACGACCGCGCTCTTCGACAAATGACCCTGACCACCCCGATCGAGCCCGCGCTCCACGAAGCGGCGGTCTTCATGGAAGAGCAGCTGACCGAGCTGCTGCCTGAGCCTATGGGCCCCCAGGCGCGCATGGTCGAAGCGATGCGCTACGCGACCATCCAAGGCGGCAAGCGCGTGCGGGCGTTCCTGGTGCTGCAATCCGGCCGGCAATTCGGCGTCGACCGCCGCGCGCTCGCCCGCGCCGCCGCGGCCGTCGAGTGCGTGCACGCCTATTCGCTGGCCCACGACGACCTGCCCGCGATGGACAATGACGACATGCGCCGGGGCAAGCCCTCGACGCACAAGCAGTTCGGCGAAGCGACCGCAATCCTCGCTGGCGACGCACTGCTCACACACGCCTTCGCGCTTTTGGCTGCGCCTGAAACCCACACCGACCCGCACATCCGCGTCGAACTCGTGGCGCGCCTGGCGCATGCCGCCGGATCGAACGGTATGGTCGGCGGCCAGATGATCGACATCGCAGCCCAAGGCGCCGACATCACCGACATCGGCCACATCACGCGCCTGCAGCGCTTGAAGACGGGCGCGTTGATCGCGTTCGCCTGCGAAGCGGGTGCGATCATGGGCAAGGCCTCGCCGCCATTGCTCCGTGCACTGACGAACTATGCGCAAGATCTGGGCCTGGCGTTCCAAATCGTGGACGACCTGCTCGACA
>JANLXP010000031.1:0-1271 GCA_031365165.1 Alphaproteobacteria bacterium | reverse complement strand
TCATCACGCCGGCCTTCAACGCCTCCTCCAACACCGGCGTGATGATCTACCTCTTCATGCGCGCGCGGATCGGCTTCCTCATCGATGCGGCGATCATGGGGTTTGCGCTCGGCACCGGCTTTGCGCTTGTCGAAAACCTCTACTTCCTCACCACGTTTCCGGACGCGAATGTCGGCGTGTGGGTCGTGCGCGGTTTCGGAACAGCGATGATGCACGGCGGGGCTACGGCGATTTTCGCCGTGCTTGCGCAATCGCTGACCACGCGGCACACGAAATTCGCACCGGTGCTCTATCTGCCGGGCTTCCTCGCCGCAGTCGTTGTGCATTCGTTGTTCAACCATCTCCTGGCGACGCCCATGATCGCAACCGGCGTCATGCTGCTGCTGGTTCCGGCGATCCTCTTTGTCGTGTTCGCCAAGAGCGAGCATCGTATCCACGACTGGCTGATAAAGGATCATGCAGATCACGAGCGGCTACTGGCCGATATGAGCATCGAGTTCGCGCATAGCGAGGCCGGTCGGTTCATTTCCGACATTGCGGACAAGTTCGAGGGCACGCACGCGACTGATATCTACGCGTATATGCGGCTGCACGCGCAGCTTGTGCTGCGCGCGGAGGAATTCTTGCTGGCGCGCGAAGCGGGGACGAAGGTGCACGTTACTGGGGATGACCGGCAGCGCTTTCGCGATCTCCACGAACTTGAGCGCAAGATCGGCCGAACGGCGCTGCTCGCCCTTTGGCCGCACCTGCACTATAGCCGCCAAGAACTAGCAGAACTTTACGAACTTGAGAGCCGCACGCACCGCGCGTGAGGGCGACCGCACGACCGCAGCCGTAGTTGAATGTTCTGCAGGGACAGCGTAAGTCCCGCGTCACAACAAACGGGGACGTTATGTCCATGACGCGGATTCAAAAATTGTACTCGGCTCTGTTGCTGACCACGGCAATCGCTCTGCCAATTGCCGGTTGCGTCGACGATGTGGGTGATATGCACGGCGGCGATCACGCCGGACACGGCTCGCACGCTTCAGCGGCGGTCAAGACGCCGTTGCTCGACACGCTGGGCACGCATGAGCACAAGATCACGACGACGTCGCCGGAAGCGCAGGCTTATTTCAATCAAGGCTATTGCCAGCTGATCAACTTCAATCACGGAGCCTCGATTGCCGCCTTCCAGGAGGCGCTCAAGAACGACCCGAACTGTGCAATGTGCTGGTGGGGGATCGCCTTTGCCTATGGCCCGAACATCAACATGCCGATGATGCCGGATG
>JANLXP010000017.1:0-1557 GCA_031365165.1 Alphaproteobacteria bacterium | reverse complement strand
CGCATCCTCACCGCGGGCACGGTGGCCGTAACCCGGGTCATGATCGTGAGCGCGGACGGGGCGGGCAATCGCTGGTCGACTGTCGGCGTTTCGCCCAATATTGTCGATGCTTCCTTCGAGGCGCTGATCGACTCTATCACCTACAAACTGCTGCGCGACGGGGCGCCTCCGTCACGCGCGTAAGAGCCCGCGAGACACCATGCGCATACCCGCCAAAGGCAAGCCGCACGCCGCCGTCAAGGCCGAACTGGAAGCGTTTTCGGAACGTGATGCGAAATGGCGCGACGGCAAGACGCTCGGTTACATCTACGATGCCGGTCCTGAGGTCGAGGAGATCGCGAAATGGGCGTACATGCGCTACCTCACCGAAAACGCGCTTGCGGCAACGACGTTCCCCAGCCTCATGCAGATCGAGAACGAACTGGTGGCAATGGCGGCGGCTCATTTGGGCGACGTTGCTGGCGTCGTCGGTAACTTCACCAGTGGCGGCACGGAATCCTGCATGCTTGCGGTCAAGACCGCTCGCGACCACGCCCGCGCGACCGAGCCGCAAATTGGAGCGCCCGAAGTAATCCTACCCGTGACGGCGCATGCTGCGTTTCAAAAGGGTTGCCACTATTTGGGCGTGAAGAAGGTCTTGGTTGCGGTCGATCCGAAAACTTATAAAGCCGATCCCGCCGCAATCGAGAATGCGATTACCCCGAACACGATTCTGATCGTTTCATCGGCGGTGTCTTATGCGCACGGGGTACTCGATCCGATCGAAGAAGTTGCCCGCATCGCGCAGAAGCACAATTTGCTCTTCCACGTCGATGGCTGCATCGGCGGGTTTTTGCTTCCGTACTTCAAGCGTCTGGGCGCGAAACTTGGCGAATTCGACTTTCGCGTTCCCGGCGTTACGTCGATGTCGATGGACTTCCACAAGTATGCCTACTGCCCAAAGGGGGCGTCTGTCATTCTGCATCGCTCAAAGGCGCTGCGCCGCTTTCAGATGTTCGTCACGTCGGATTGGACCGGTTACACGATCATCAACCCGACGATCCAATCGGCGAAATCCGGCGGCCCGATGGCGGCAGCGTGGGCGGTGCTGAACGCCCTCGGCGACGACGGCTACATGCGGCTCGCGGAGCGCATCTATCGGGCGACGCGGGCGATCGTCGAGGGTATTCGTGAGGTGCCGGGCTTGCGGTTGGTGGGCGAGCCGGATTCGAACCAAGTTGCGTTCACGTCCGAAGGTTTCTCCTGCTTCCACATTATCGATGAAATGGCGGCGCGCGGTTGGGGCGTGCAGCCTCAGTTCGGCTATCACGGCTCTGAGGCAAACGTGCATATTTCGATCGGACAGAAGACGTTCGAGCAGACGGACGATTTCTTGGCGGCGTTGCGGTCTTCGGTTGAGGCATGCGCGTCGAAAGGGTTCAGTCAGCTTGCAGCCAAGGTGAAGGCCGAGGTGTCCCGCATGGGTGCCGGCGATATGAGACCGGAGATGTTGGGCGACCTTATGCGGGCGTCCGGGATTGAGGACGGGCAATTGCCGCGCAAGTCGGCCGAGCTCAA
>JANLXP010000964.1:0-2463 GCA_031365165.1 Alphaproteobacteria bacterium | reverse complement strand
GGTCGAGCCGAAGCCGCCGGATCCGCGCGCGGTGTCGGACAACGCCTCGACGCGTTCGAAGCGGCTGGCGCTGACCGGCGCCACGACGAGTTGGGCGATGCGATCGCCGCGCGCGATGCGGAAGGGTTCGCGGCCGTGATTGATCAAGATCACCTTCACTTCGCCGCGGTAGTCGGCGTCGATCGTGCCGGGTGCGTTCAACACGGTGACACCATGCTTCAGCGCGAGGCCGGAGCGGGGACGGACTTGGCCTTCGTAGCCTTCGGGAATGGCGAGGGCGATGCCCGTTGCGACGGCGTGGACGCTTCCAGGCGCGATGGTTACTTCTTCCGCGGCCACGAGGTCGGCGCCGGCGGCGCCTGCGGTGGCGCGTGCGGGCAGGTTGAGGCCGCGGCCGTGCGGCAGAGTCAGAACTTCGATGGCGACGTCGCTCACGCGCGCGCTCCCTTCAGATGGGCTGCTATTTTTTTCGCGAGGCGGGATGCGACCTCGCCCTTTGCGAGCTTCGGCCAGGTTTCGGTGTCGGTCGCCGAGATGATGTGGACGGTGTTGTCGTCGCCACCCATCACGCCAGTCGCGGGCGAGACGTCGTTGGCGACGATCCAATCGCAGCCCTTTCGTTGACGCTTTGCTTTCGCGTGTTCGATGACCTTTTCGGTTTCGGCGGCAAAGCCGACGACCAGGCGCGGGCGCTTCGTGCTCAACGTCGAGAGCGTGTGCAGGATGTCCGGGTTTTCGACGAGCGTCAGCGTGGGCAGGCCGCCGTTGCCTTTCTTGATCTTCTGATTGGCCGCGTGGTCGACGCGCCAGTCGGCGACCGCTGCCGCGCAGACAGCGACATCGGCCGGCAACGCGCTTTCGCAAGCGGCCAGCATTTGATGCGCGGTTTCGACTTTCACGAATTTTACGCCGCGCGGGGCGCTGAGATTCGTCGGGCCGGAGACGAGTGTCGTCGTGGCGCCGAGGTCTGCGAGCGCGCCCGCGATCGCGTAGCCCTGCTTGCCCGACGAGCGGTTCGCGATGAAGCGTACGGGATCGATCGGCTCATGCGTGGGGCCTGCGGTCACGAGTGCGTGCAGGCCTTTGAGTTCTTGGCTGTGCGAAAAATGGGCTTCGACGGCGGCTAGAATTTCGGCGGGCTCTGCCATGCGGCCCGGGCCGAATTCGCCGCACGCCATGTCGCCTTCGTTCGGGCCGACGATCGTGACGCCATCGGCTTTCAGCTGTGCGATGTTTCGTTGCGTCGCCGCGTGCAGCCACATGCGCACATTCATCGCCGGCGCGATCAGGACGCGCTTGTCGGTTGCGAGCAGTGCGGTGGAGGCGAGATCGTCGGCGCGGCCGGATGCCATCTTCGCCATCAGATCGGCGGTTGCCGGCGCAACGACGAGAAGGTCCGCGTCGCGCGAGAGTTGGATGTGGCCCATTTCGGCCTCGTCGGTGAGGCTGAAGAGGTCCTGATAGACCTTGTCGCCGGTGAGGCTTGCCACGGAGAGCGGGGTCACGAATTCGGTGCCGGCGCGGGTCACGATTGCGCGCACTTTCGCGCCCCGATCGCGCAGGCGGCGGATGAGTTCGAGGCTCTTGTAGGCGGCGATGCCGCCGCCAATGACGAGCAGAATGCGCTTGTTGTCGAGCACGCTTGGCTCCAATTTCACTCTGGAGATGGAAATTAGCTCAATCCACGACAAGGGGTGTAGAAATTTTATTGTGATGGTGAGGGGCGCGCTAAAGGGCTGATTTCTTTGGAACTGCGCTATCGCTACCGCTAGCGCGACCAATGGCGGTTTGGCGCGGCTGAGTCCGCAGCCCGCGCTGGGCGAGGGGGACCATCCGGCGCGATTCAAGCGAACAACCTCATGTACCCGGACCTTGCTTGGCCGAAACGAGTTTGCGCGCCTCGCGGACGAGGGCGCGCAAGGCGCGCGCTTCGCGGGCCCACGCATCGCCCCTGGTGCCGTGTTTCCAGGCGTTGCGATTGCCGTGCGGGGCGCCGCCGCGCGCGCCGTGAAAGCGGCAGACGTCATAGCCGCGAACGGCCGGCGCCCGGCATGGCATTTTCGTGCGCTTCGAGTGGCTAGCGCAGCGCGGTGCCGCCTGGAGCCGTGTGACCGTTGAGAGCATGTCCGTTTCCTTTGTGTGGCGCGTTGATGCGCGGCGCGGCCTTCGCCGTGACCTCGCTCGGCCCTCGAATAATGCGGTGTTCGACGATGACGGTTTTGGGCAAACCTTCGCCGCGGCGGCGATCGAGCGCCTCGACGAGCGCAGCGTAAGATCGCGACAGCCGCGCGGCATGCGCGAGGTTCTCGTTACGCATCTCAGGCCGTTCCGCCGGATGCGCCGCCCGGCGAAAGCACTCCATGGCGGCGTTGTGGCAAGCGATCAGTTGCGCGCCCAGCATTCCCTCAAGTTCGCTGCGGGGGCTCAGGCTCACCAACGTCGCAAGCGCGGCTTCGGCGTTGA
>JANLXP010000293.1:0-6698 GCA_031365165.1 Alphaproteobacteria bacterium | reverse complement strand
AGGCACCGAGATGGTAATGCCGGGCGACAACGTATCGATCGAGGTCGAGTTGATCGTTCCGATCGCGATGGAAGAGAAGCTTCGCTTCGCCATCCGTGAAGGCGGTCGCACCGTCGGATCGGGCGTCGTCGCAAAGATCGTGAAGTGAGGATTGAATAGGGGTGTAGCTCAGCTGGTAGAGCATCGGTCTCCAAAACCGAGGGCCGTGGGTTCGAGTCCCTCCGCCCCTGCCAATTTCGAAAGTGCCGAATTGAAAGAAGATGCGAATGGCGACTATGTCGGATAACACAAAGAACGGTGGCAAGGCGGTCGAGCCTGCTCGCCCGCGTCAGGGATTTTTCTCCCGGATCGCGAACGCGCCGGCGTTCTTCGCTGAAGTTCGCCAAGAGGCGAACAAGGTGACGTGGCCGACATGGGCGGAAACGCGCGTGACCACGATTGCCGTATTCATCATGATCATGATGGCGGTCGTGTTCTTCGCCGGTGTCGATTGGGCGTTGAGCACGGTCGTGCGCCTCGTCTTGAATGCGGTGTAGCGCCCATGGCAACGACGAACACAGAGACGCCGCTTCGCTGGTACATCGTGCAGGCCTACTCGAACTTCGAAAAGAAGGTCGCGGAAGAGCTCAAGAAGCAGGCCCTGCAACACGGCCTCTCTGACCTGTTCGAAGAAATTCTGGTGCCGACCGAAGAGGTCGTCGAAGTGCGTCGCGGGCAGAAGGTCAACGCCGAGCGCAAGTTCTTTCCGGGCTACGTGCTCGTGAAGGCGCGCCTGACGGATGAAGTCTACCACTTGGTGAAGAACACACCGAAGGTGACCGGCTTCTTGGGCACCGGCAACAAGCCGATCGCGGTCAGCCAGGCCGAGGTCGATCGTATTTTGAATCAGGTGAAGGAAGGCGTCGAACATCCGAAGCCCGCCGTCACCTTCGAAGTGGGCGAGCAAGTGCGCGTGGCGGATGGTCCGTTCGCGTCCTTCAACGGGACCATCGAAGAGATCGACGAAGACCGCTCGCGGCTCAAAGTCGCTGTGTCGATTTTCGGCCGTGCAACGCCTGTGGAACTGGATTTCGGTCAGGTCGAGAAGCTCTGATCGAGTTGTCGCGGGAGGCGAGGGCGCAAGCCCAAACCGTTTGGACCGCTAAGCCATAGAAGAGGAGAATATTCGTGGCGAAGAAAGTGATGGGGCAAATCAAGCTCCAAGTCCCGGCGGGGTCTGCAAACCCGTCACCGCCGATCGGGCCTGCGCTCGGTCAGCGCGGTCTCAACATCATGGAGTTCTGCAAGACGTTTAACGCACGTACGCAGGAACTCGAGAAGGGCATGCCGATCCCGGTAATCATCACGTATTACCAGGACAAGTCCTTCTCGCTCGAGATGAAGACGCCGCCGGCATCGTTCCTCTTGAAGAAGGCCGCAAAGATCGACGGTGGGTCGAAGAAGCCCGGCCTCGAACTCAAGGGCTCCGTCACCCAAGACGATCTGCGCAAGATCGCCGAAGTGAAGATGAAGGACCTGAACGCGAACGATATCGATGCCGCGATGAAGATCATCGCAGGTTCCGCGCGTTCGATGGGTCTAGAGGTTAAGGGGTAAGCACCATGGCTGATGCGAAAAAGAAGAGAGCCCCGAAGGAAGGCAAGCGTTTGACGGCGGCCCGCAATGGCGTCGACTCGCGCAAACAATATCCGCTCGCCGATGCGGTGAAGATGGTCAAGGAACGCGCGAAAGCGAAGTTCGACGAGACGATCGAAGTCGCGCTGAACCTCGGCGTCGATCCGCGTCACGCGGACCAAATGGTGCGCGGCGTCGTGAACCTGCCGAACGGTACGGGCAAGACCTTGCGCGTCGCGGTGTTCGCGAAGGGCGCGAAAGCGACTGAAGCAAAGAACGCGGGCGCCGACATCGTCGGCGAACAAGACCTGTTCGACGTCGTGAACGGCGGCAAGATCGATTTCGACCGCTTGATCGCGACGCCAGACATGATGGGCCTCGTGGGTCGTCTCGGTAAGGTGCTGGGCCCGCGCGGTCTGATGCCGAACCCGAAGGTCGGCACCGTGACGATGGACGTCACGAAGGCCGTGAAAGACGCCAAAGGTGGCGCCGTGGAATTCCGCGCTGAGAAGGCGGGGATCATTCATGCGGGCGTTGGCAAGGCGAGCTTCACGGAAACCGCGCTGATCGAAAACATCCGCGCGCTGTTCGACTCAGTGATGAAGGCAAAGCCGGCGGCGGCGAAGGGCAACTATCTGAAGAAGATGGCGATCTCTTCGACGCAAGGGCCGGGCGTCACGATCGAAACCTCCACCGTGATGGGGGCATAGGAGATTTAGGAATCCGGCGGCACCGCCGGTGGACGGAAGCGAAGGTCGCTTCCGCCTGTCCGTGACTGCAGGCGCTCGAAAGGGCTCAAACATGAAAGCCCGCATAGACAGGAGTTGAGTGCGAAAGTGCTTAGAACTCTTGGGACAGGAATTTTTGACGAAGGGAAGGGCGGGGCGACAATCCCGGCCTTAGACAACCCAAACAGGAGCGAAAATGGATAGAACGCAGAAAGCCGAAGTCATCAGCGAGCTGAACGAAAAGTTCGGCAAAGCTGCTGTCGTCGTGGTTGCGCGCTATCAAGGCATGACCGTAGCCGACATGTCGAAGCTACGGGCGCAGATGCGGGCGGTTGGAGCAGATTTCAAAATCTCCAAGAACCGTCTCGCCAAGCGTGCTGCGGAAGGCACGATGGCAAAACCCATGCAGGACCTTTTGAAAGGTCCGACTGGGATCGCCGTCTCCGCCGATCCGATTGCCGCCCCAAAGGCTGCTTACGAATACGCCAAGACGAACGCCAAGTTCGTCATCCTTGGCGGCGTCGTCGGCAACCAGTTCTTGGATGCGAAGGGTGTCGAGGCTTTGGCTTCGCTACCGTCGCTCAATGAACTCAGGGCGCGGCTCGCAGGCATGCTGAAACAGCCGGCGACGAAAGTTGCCAGCATTCTGCAAGCACCGGCCGGGCAGCTTGCCCGGGTCATCGGCGCTCACGCCAGGAAAAGCGACGCTGCCTAAACACTGACCAATGTCTCAAGATTGAAAGCATCAAAGGAACGCTTACATGTCCAAACTCGAAAAAATCGTTGATGAACTCTCGACCCTGACCGTCATGGAAGCGGCCGAATTGTCCAAGCTTCTCGAAGAGAAGTGGGGCGTTTCGGCGGCGGCGCCGGTTGCCGTTGCGGCAGCGGCGGCTCCGGCGGCGGCCGTGGCAGAGGCGAAGACGGAATTCTCCGTCGTCCTCGAAGCTGCGGGCGACAAGAAGATCAACGTCATCAAAGTCGTGCGCGAACTCACGGGCCTGGGCTTAAAGGAAGCCAAGGACCTCGTCGAAGGCGCGCCGAAGGAAGTAAAGGGCGACGTGCCGAAGACGCAGGCGGAAGAGTGGAAGAAGAAGCTCGAAGCCGAAGGCGCGAAGGTCGCGTTGAAATAGTCGCGTGGGGAAAGCGGCATGGCGCTGCTTCAACCCGCGAAAACACTGTGAAGTTGCACCGTCCGCGGGAACTCCCCCGCGGGCGGTGAGGCCGTTTTATCGCCCCGCCAAGCTCTCGGCGCGGTACGCGAGATGAAACAAGAGAGCGACGAAGACGAGACGGGATTTAGGGATCGATCATGGTGTTGTCGTTCACGGACCGCAAGCGGGTGCGCAAAACTTTCGGACGTATTGCCGAAGTCGCACAGTTGCCGAACCTCATTGAGGTGCAGCGCGAGTCATACGCGCACTTCCTGCAGATGTACGGAAAGCCCGATGCGCGTGACAATTCGGGTTTAGAGGCGGTGTTCCGCTCGGTGTTTCCGATCACCGACTTTGCGGAAGTTTCTCGCCTCGAATACGTGCACTACGAGTTCGAGGACCCGAAATACGACGTCGACGAATGTCGCCAGCGCGGCATGACGTACGCGGCACCGTTGAAGGTGAAGCTGCGCCTCATTGTGTTCGAGGTTGATCAGGAAACCCAGGCCAAATCCGTCAAGGACATCAAAGAACAAGACGTCTACATGGGCGACATGCCGCTCATGACCGAACTCGGCACGTTCATCGTGAACGGAACTGAGCGCGTGATCGTAAGCCAGATGCACCGTTCGCCGGGCGTCTTCTTCGACCACGACAAGGGCAAGACCCACTCGTCCGGCAAGCTGCTGTTCGGCGCACGCGTGATCCCTTATCGCGGTTCGTGGCTCGACTTCGAGTTCGATGCGAAGGACATCGTCCACGTCCGTATCGATCGCCGCCGCAAGCTGCCGGCGACAACGTTGCTGTTCGCGCTCGGCCTGACCGGGGAAGAAATCCTCGCCCAGTTCTACCGCATCGTCATGTTCAAGCAGGCGAAAGACGGCTGGACCACGCCGTTCGATGCCGAACGCATGCGCAGCCTAAAGCCCGTTCACGACTTGAAGAACGCCAAAACCGGCGACGTCGTGATTGAGGCAGGCCGCAAGATGACGCCGCGCGGCGCCCGTAAGCTCGCAGAAGAGGGCTTGAAGCAACTGCTCGTCCCGAACGAGGAACTGCACGGCCGCTACCTCGCGCTCGACATGGTCAACGGCGAAACCGGTGAAATCTACGCTGAAGCCGGTGACGAAGTCTCCGAACAGCTGCTCGAAGAACTCGATGACGCGGGTTTCGACGAGCTCGCGTTGCTCGACATCGACCACATCAATACGGGCAGCTTCATCCGCAACACGCTGGCCGTCGACAAGAACCAGTCGCGCGAGCAGGCGCTGATCGACATCTACCGTGTCATGCGCCCGGGCGAACCGCCGACGCTGGACACGGCCGAGACGTTGTTCAACGGCCTGTTCTTCGACTCCGAGCGTTACGACCTCTCGGCCGTTGGCCGCGTGAAGATGAACTCGCGCCTCAGCCTCGACGCGCCGGACACGCAGCGCACGCTCCGCAAGGAAGACCTCCTGACGGTTGTGAAGGTCCTGCACGACCTGCGCGACGGTAAGGGCGAAATCGACGACATCGACAACCTGGCGAACCGTCGCGTGCGGTCCGTCGGCGAGTTGATGGAGAACCAGTACCGCGTTGGCCTTCTGCGCATGGAACGCGCGATCAAGGAACGCATGTCGTCGGTCGAAATCGACACTGTCATGCCGCACGATCTGATCAACGCGAAGCCGGCCGCTGCTGCCGTGCGTGAATTCTTCGGCTCCTCGCAGCTGTCGCAGTTCATGGACCAAACGAACCCGCTCTCCGAGATCACGCACAAGCGTCGTCTCTCGGCGCTTGGGCCGGGCGGTTTGACGCGTGAGCGCGCAGGCTTCGAAGTCCGCGACGTCCACCCGACCCACTATGGCCGCATCTGCCCGATTGAAACGCCGGAAGGCCCGAACATCGGTCTGATCAACTCGCTCGCGACCTACGCGCGCGTGAACAAATACGGCTTCATCGAAAGCCCGTACCGTCGCGTGAAGGACGCCAAGGTCACGCACGAGGTCGTCTATCTCTCAGCGATGGAAGAATCGAAATACGCGATCGCGCAGGCGAACGCGCCGCTCGACCCGCGCGGCCGCTTCGTCGACGACATTATTTCCTGCCGCAAGGGCGGGGATTTCGTTCTGTTGGGCCCTGATCGCATCGAGTTCATGGACGTCTCGCCGAAACAGTTGGTGTCGGTGGCGGCTGCGCTCATCCCGTTCTTGGAGAACGACGACGCGAACCGGGCGCTCATGGGCTCAAACATGCAGCGTCAAGCCGTGCCGCTCCTTCAGTCCGAAGCGCCGTTCGTCGGCACGGGTCTCGAAGGCGTGGTCGCACGTGACTCCGGTGCTGCGATCGCCGCACGCCGTTCGGGCATCGTCGACCAAGTCGATGCGACACGTATCGTCGTGCGCGCAACGGATGAATCGGACGCCACGAAACCTGGCGTTGACATCTACCGTCTGCAGAAGTTCCAGCGCTCGAACCAGTCGACCTGCATTACGCAGCGTCCGCTGGTGAAGGTGGGCGACCGAGTGGTGGTGGGTGACATCGTCGCCGACGGCCCGTCGACCGACATGGGCGAACTCGCTCTCGGCCGCAACGTGCTCGTCGCGTTCATGCCGTGGAACGGTTACAACTTCGAAGACTCGATCCTGATCTCCGAACGCATCGTCCGCGACGACGTCTTCACCTCGATCCACATCGAGGAATTTGAGACCAGCGCCCGCGACACGAAGCTCGGGCCTGAGGAAATCACACGCGATATTCCAAACGTCGGCGAAGAGGCTCTGAAGAACCTCGACGAAGCCGGCATCGTCTATATCGGCGCGGAAGTGAACCCGGGCGACATTCTGGTCGGCAAGATTACGCCGAAGGGCGAAAGCCCGATGACGCCGGAAGAAAAACTACTGCGCGCGATCTTCGGCGAAAAGGCCTCGGACGTTCGCGACACGAGCTTGCGCCTGCCGCCGGGTGCGTCGGGCACGATCGTTGAAGTGCGCGTCTTCAACCGCCACGGCATCGAGAAAGACCAGCGCGCGCTGGCGATCGAACGCGAAGAGATTGAGCGTTTCGCAAAGGACCGCGACGACGAACTCGCGATCCTCGAGCGCAACATCTACTCGCGTCTCGAAGAATTGCTGCTGCACAAGCAAGTCGCGCACGGGCCCAAGGGCATTGCGCCGGACTCCAAAGTGACGCCGGCAATGCTTGAGACGCTGACAAAGGC
>JANLXP010000954.1:0-2218 GCA_031365165.1 Alphaproteobacteria bacterium | reverse complement strand
TTGGGCGGACCGATTGCGGTGAACCTCGGCCTCTTCGTGGCGCTGACGGCGGTCGGCTATTGGTACGTGTTCTTCCTGCTTTGGGTGGTGCCGTTCTTCGTTTGGTTTCCGTTGATCACGCGCGTGCGCAATATCGCGGAGCACGCGGTCGTGCCGGACAACGACGATCCTTTCCGCAACGCGCGCACGACGAAGGCGAACCTTCTGTGGCGTGCGTTCGTGGCACCTTATTGGGTGAACTACCACGTCGAGCATCATCTTCTGATGTGGGTGCCTTGCTACAATCTGCCGGCCTTCCATGCGCTTCTGATCAAGAAGGGATTGGGGCCGAAGATGGAGTTGCAGCCGGACTATCTGACGGTGCTGCGGCTTGCGACCTCCAAGGTCACGGAAGCGACGAACAGCAACGACGACGGCGACGCGGCTGAGAGCGGCAACAATCATGGCGCGGGCCTCGCGTTCAATATCACGCCGCGTGCCGGCTAACGGGCGTGAAAGACGCCGCGGCGTTTATCCGCGCGAATACCGAACTTCTCTCACCGCCCTTGGTCCCCGAAATCAGACTTCATCTCGCGACCGAGATCGTGCCGATCTGGCGCAAGACGGAGGAAGAGCTTGCCGCTGAGGGCATCCCTCTGCCGTTCTGGGCGTTCGCGTGGGCGGGCGGTCAGGCGCTTGCACGGTGGGTGCTCGACAATCCGGAGACGGTGCGCGGCAAGCGCGTGCTCGATTTCGCGACGGGATCGGGCTTGTCGGCGATTGCCGCGATGAAGGCGGGTGCCACCGAAGTCATCGCCAACGAGATCGATGCGTTCGCGATCGCGGCGACGATGCTGAACGCGAAGGCCAACGACGTGCGCGTCGCTTGTGCGCATGAGGATCTGATCGGACGCGACGACGGGTGGGAGACGGTGTTGGCCGGCGACGTCTGTTACGAGCGCGAGATGTCGACGCGCGTGTTCGATTGGCTGAAGGCGCTGGCGCGGCGCGGGGCGCTGGTGCTCGTCGGTGATCCTGGGCGGAACTATCTGCCGCGCGACGGCATGACCGAGCTTGCGGTTTATGATGTGCAGACAACGCGCGAACTGGAAGACCGCGACGTTCGGCGTACGAAGGTTTGGCAAGTGAGCTAGCTCTTGCGGCGCGGCTTCGCTGCGAGCGGAAGTTCGTCGAAGAGCGCGGGTGCGTCGCTTAGCTTCGCGCGTTCGATGGTCAGCATCTTCATTTTCGTTTCGAGACCCAACGGCGCGGAGAAGCCGCCGGTCTTGCCGCCGGTCGCGAGGACGCGGTGGCAGGGGACGATGATCGGGAATGGGTTCGCGCCGAGCGCTTGGCCGACCGCGCGCGCGGCGCCCGCATCGCCGAGGCGCTTTGCGACCTCGCCGTAGGTCAACACTTCGCCGGTTGGGATATCGCGCGCGAGGTCGTAGACGCGGCGGTGGAACTCCGGCACGTGCTCGAAGTCGAGGTTCGCGGTTTTCAGATCGCGCTTCTCGCCCTTCAGAAGCGCCATGATGTCGTCGATGACGGTTTGCACATCGACCGGCGGCGCCGTCTCGACGGCTTCGGGAAAGCGCTTGTGCATGTGGGCGCGACTTGCGGCGGCGCTCTTGGCCGGCAGGCTCGCGCCGATGAGGCCGCGCGGACCCCACGCGAGCGCGCAGGTGCCGATCGGCGTTTCAAAGAGCGTGAAGCCTTGGGTCACATCTTTGTTCCCGGAACCGATCAAAGTGAGCAGGTTTGTGGGCGCTCCGCAAGTTCGCGCGCTTGACTGCGAGCGCCTTGGCCGGTTCATTCGCGTAACACTAATGAGGCTCAATTCTACATGACCGACCGGCTCAATTTGCTCACGGATTTGATCGCGAAGGCCAAGCGCCTGGGCGCGGAAGCGGCCGACGCGGTCGTGTTCGATTCGATTTCATCCGGCGTGTCCTACCGCCTGGGCAAGCTCGAAGAAGTCGAGCGTTCGGAGTCCAGCGATCTGGGCTTGCGCGTTTTCATCGGCAAGCAACAAGCCGCCGTTTCGTCGACCGACTTGTCGCCGCACGCGCTCGACCTTTTGGCTGAGCGCGCGGTTGCGATGGCGCGGACGACGCCGGAGGATCCCTATTGCGGGCTCGCGCCGCGCGAGTTGCTGGCGAAGACGTGGCCGAAGCTCGATCTTGAAGACACGCATGAGCCCTCTTCGGAAAAGCTTGTCGAGCTTGCGCGCAATTGC
>JANLXP010000953.1:0-1505 GCA_031365165.1 Alphaproteobacteria bacterium | reverse complement strand
ACGACCGCGAGGTCACGCGCCTTACCGGCCGCCCCCGTGAAGAGGTCAACCGTAAATTCGGCATGCTGTTCCAGGCGGCCGCCCTCTTCGACTCGCTGACGGTCTGGGAGAACGTCGCCTTCGGCCTGATCCAAGGCCGCGGACTGAACCGCACCGAAGCGAAAAAGATCGCGCTGCAGAAGCTGGCGAAAGTGGGCTTGAGCGCCGAAGTCGGCGAACTCTCGCCGTCGGAGCTCTCGGGCGGCATGCAAAAGCGCGTCGGCCTGGCGCGTGCGATCGCAGCCGAGCCTGAGATCATCTTCTTCGACGAACCGACCACTGGCCTCGATCCGATCATGGCCGACGTCATCAACGACCTGATCGTGGCGACGGTGAAAGACATGGGCGTCACCACGCTCTCCATCACCCACGACATGGTCTCGGCGCGCAAAATCGCCGACAAGATCGCGATGATCTACAAAGGCAAGATCATCTGGTCCGGCCGCAAGGAAGACATCGACAACTCCGGCAACCCCTACGTGGACCAATTCATCCACGGCCGCGCCGAAGGCCCCATCAAAATGGAAATCGTCCGCTAGGCCCGGGAGCGCCGCCACCCTGCCGGCTCTTCTTGAGCGACGAAGATTCAGTAAGGCCGGCAGAATGCCGACGCTCCCAGGCCTAGCAACTCTCCGCGACGGGAACGCCTCACGATCACGCACGAAGTGGAAGGGCGGCACGTATCCCAATCGGTGAGGCGCGTGTTCCGGAGGGATACTTGGGTCCCCTCCCCCGTGGAATGAGGTCTATGGGGCTAACAGCGTACGCAGGTCACGTGCGGCGAACCGCTACGCGATGACATCTCTCTTGATCGCCCGGGACCACGCTCGAACTCGCGATAACATTTCCCGTCATTAGGCCGTCGCGTCGGAGATGTCCAACGGCTCGATTTGCGCCGTTGATCGCTTCGCCGCTTTGCGGCGCGCCCGCATTTACCGGCCACATCTACTTATGGGATCGGTACAGGGCGCGCGCGATGCGGCACGCCGGGCCTTCGTCGTGCCCGGCAACAAAACCCGGCGAATATCTTGGCGTCGGGTTTCGTCCGGAGGCCATAGGGGCCTCACACACCAAGGACCGATCGCAGCCGCGCTAGAAGGCGCGGACATTCGGGCCCTTTATTCGGTGTGACGCAGGCAAGATAGGAAACGAAACTATGTTTGATATTCATCGCGTGGAAATGGAATGGGGCGGCCGCCGCCTCATCCTCGAGACGGGCAAGATCGCCCGCCAGGCCGACGGCGCCGTGCTGGCGACCCTCGGGCAGACGACCGTGCTGTGCACGGCGGTGGCGGCGAAATCGCCGCGTGCGGGCATCGACTTCTTCCCGCTGACCGTGAACTACCAGGAAAAGACCTTCGCCGCCGGCAAGATTCCCGGCGGCTTTTTCAAGCGCGAAGGCCGGCCGTCCGAAAAGGAAGTGCTGACCTCGCGCCTGATCGACCGGCCGATCCGTCCGCTGTTCG
>JANLXP010000923.1:0-4834 GCA_031365165.1 Alphaproteobacteria bacterium | reverse complement strand
GACTGCCCTCGATGAGCGTCGCCGGCGGCTGCAGTAGAACGTCCAGGAGATGGCGGCATGGCGTTGACTTAAGCCATGCCGCGCGCCAGTTCCAGGCCTAGCCCGGCAGAATAAGTGTCTGTCCCGGATAGATGAGATCGGGGTTGTCGATCTTGCGCTTGTTCAGGCGATAGAACTTCGCCCATTTTTTCCCGTTGCCCAGGTGCCGTTTCGAGATGCGCCACAAACTGTCACCGCGTCGAACGCGAATGACACGCGTTTTCGGCGTCTCAGTCGCGACGCTCGCGGGCGCCTCGAACAAGGCGGATACGCCCGCATGCGCCGCGTCGGCCGCACCCTGCGCTATCGGCTTCGAACTCAACACGGCCGGAAAGTCGTTCGACGTCTTCGTATCGTTCGCAGCCACCTTCGCCTCAGGCGCGGCAACTTTGTACGGCACCTCCGTCTCGTCCAACTTCGCGCCATCTTTCGCAAACAGCTCGAGCCGCAAACTATCCGCCGCCTTGTTCGACGGATTGGCCGCCGCAAGCGACCATGCGCCGTCAGCACCAACAACCGCTTCGCCGGCAGGCTTGCCATTGATCTGAACTTTGACCGTGGCGCCGGCGTCCGCCTTACCGGTTAGCTGTGCCTCGCCGGCCGCGGCACCGGCCGTGATCTTCTCCACGATGATTCCAGTCGCGGGATCGCTGGCCGCCATCGTGGCGTCATCCTGCAAAGTCTTCGTCGACTGGTCAGCCGCCTTCAACGTGATCCGCGCGAGGCCGCCAGCCGTTGCCGCGGGCCCGATAGAGGCACGTTGCGGCCCCACAATCACGGAACCGTCCTTGCCTTGCGCTGTCACGTAGAGCTCGTGCTCCTTCTTCGAAACCGGCGCCTTGAACTCCAGCGTCCAGTTGCCCGCGGGATCGGCCGTTGTCCAACTGATCGGCTTCTCGTCCCAAACCAGCGATACGGCATCCCCCGGCGTCGCCGTTCCCGTAAACGAGGCATTATTCTTGTGATCGATCCCGGCTGTGCCGATCGACGGTGCAGCGCCAGCGACTGGTCCTTTGGTCACGTCCTGCGCACTCGCCGGCCCTGCTTGTGCCTCGCCAGCCGGATTGGTGACGAACCGCGGCTCGACCGAGACCTGCGACTGAACCTCGTCGGGCTTGTCCGCGATATCCTCGTCAGGCCCCGGCGTCTTCGACGAATTTAACTCCGCCAAGCTCATCGTTGCGCTGGGCGCCTCCGACCTCGCGGCCGCACCGGGCGCAACAGGAGGCTTGCGCGTGATCCAGAACATCGTCGCCGTGATCGCGATCATCAATCCGAGAATGACAATGACGCGGGCCATTTGCGTTTCACCGTTCTGTTGTTGTCTGTGAATTTAGTCATACGCGGCCGGGCCGCCAAATCGGCCGTGCGCGCCTATCAACAGGTTTTACTGCTGGCCGTCCAACGACTTCAGGTAGAGCGCTATCGCACGGCGATCGTCGTCCGTGAGATGTTTCGTCGCGTCTTGAATCACTTCGTCCATCGGTCCTTGCGCGGTATCGAAGTCAGGCTTTGCGCCGCTTTTCAGATAAGTCGCAATTTCCTCCACAGACCACGCGGCGAATTCCTTTGCTTTCGCACCCGCCAGCGCGGGAACCTTCCATCCACTCGGACCCGTTGGATTTCCTTGCAATGCTTGCGAGCCAATTGGCGCCCCAAGAAAATTGCGCGGTGTGTGACATTCGCCGCAATGGCCCACTGCGACCAAATAACGCCCGCGATTCCAAGTTGCATCACGCGATGGATCGTTTGCGAGCGGCGCCGCGCCAGCAAAGAACAGCAGCTTCCACCCTTTCATCAGCGCGCGCCACGAGAACGGAAAAGCGATGTCGTCTTCGCGCCGGGGCGCACTGACGGGGGACAGTGTGAAGAGATACGATTTGATCGCGAGCGCATCTTCGACAGTCATCGCGGAAAACGACGTGTACGGAAAAACCGGATAAAGCTCCTCGCCGTGCACGCCCTGTCCCTGTGTCAGAGCCCGCACGAAGTCCTCGTCGCTCCACCCGCCGATTCCAGTTCCGCTATCGGGCGTGATGTTGGGTGAGTGAAACGTGCCGAACGGCGTCTTGAGCGCGAGGCCTCCTGCAAAAGGCTGCCCGCCACCCTTCTTGTCCCAATGACAACTGAGGCACCCGCCTGCACGGACCAAATACGCACCGCCCTCCGCCATACCCGGCGCACCGCTTACGACACCCGGCGGAATGTCGACGCGCGCACGCGACGGCACACCCAACCAAACAAGAATGGCGGCACCGATAACCAGCGCCACCACCAGAAAAAGTCGTGCTGGAGACATCACTCCGAGGCTTCAGGGCCGCGGAACATTTTGTGGCAACCGCCGCAACTCTTACCGACTTCGGCGAACGCGGCATCGGCCTTCGCCTTGTCGCCCAGCACGGCATCGATGTTCTTCAGAGCCGCTGTCATCGCGTCGGCGGCAGCCTTGAACTCCGCCGGCTTCGCCCAAATATCTTGAAGAGCGCGTGACTTTGTAACGCCAGTGTCACCAATGCCGGTTCCCTTCGGGAACCGCGACACGATGGAATCTGAGAACGCGATCGCTTCGGCGAGTTTCGCCTTGGCTTCTTCAGGCGTCGCCGCTTGAGACGCCCCCTTCACGGCACCGCCGAACTTCTTCATGCCATCGACGCGTGCGTCGACGGTTTGTTGTGGCGTCTGCGCCACCGAAGCTCCGCATGCGACCGAGGCAAAAGCAATCACGGCAAGGACAGCGCCGGCAACCACGACTCTCATGGGTTTCTCCCGAATACGGACGGACGTTCAACTTAATGCATGGTAACGATTGTGACGGCCGCGCCAAGCCCCCACAATTTGCCAGGCAAAACCGTCACGAATTGGCCTTAGACTGCGCACATGATTTGCATGGTTTCGAAGTCTTTACAGTGCTTGGCCTATCTTCCTCTGCGTTCAGCCTTGAGTATAAACAATGCATAAGCTGATTGGGGTTTGCGTCTTTTGTGGCTCCTCCGAGGGGAGCGACCCCGCGTACGCAGAAGCGGCCCGCGCGCTCGGCCGCCACATCGCCGAATCTCGCGCACGCCTAATTTACGGCGGCGCTTCGATCGGATTGATGGGCGAAGTCGCGCGCGCTGCTCTGGAAGCCGGCGGCGAAGTCGTCGGCATCATCCCGCAGTTCCTACGCGCACGCGAAATCGAACTTGCGTCGCTCACCGAACTCGTCATCACACCGGACATGCATGAGCGCAAGATACGCATGCATGGCCTCTCCGACGCGTTCGTTATTTTGCCGGGTGGTCTTGGTACGCTTGAAGAAGTGCTCGAAGCGATGACCTGGGCCCAACTTGGCCTGCACAAAAAACCCATCGTCTTCGTCAACACGAAGGGCTTTTGGGATCCGCTGTTCGCAACGTTCGATCGCGTGCACACGCACAACTTCGCGCGCTACGGGCTGAAGGAACTCTACACGGTCGTGAGCCGCGTCGAAGACACGATGCCCGCGATCCTGAACTTCCACCGTCAAGCGGCGGAATAACGCTCGCGCCGCAATGCTTCCCACGTCACGAGTGCGAGCGCGCTCCAAATCAGCGCGAACGTCACCGCATGTGCCTGCGTGAACGGCTCGTGATAGAGGAACACCGCCAGCACCAAGCTGATCGACGGCGCCAAGTACTGCAGGAACCCCATCGTTGAAAGCCGCACCAGCCGCGCGCCGGCCGCAAACAGCAACAACGGGATCGCTGTAATCGGCCCCGCTGTGACGAGCAGCAAGTCCGTCGTCAGGCTTATATGGTAGAAAGCGCCCTGCCCGGTCGCCACCAGGTAGACAATGTAGCCCAGCGAAACCGGTGCCAGAATGATCGCCTCGATCGTGAGCCCTTCAAGCGACTCGACGGCGACTGTCTTGCGGATCAGGCCGTAGATTCCAAAACTCACCGCAAGCGCCAGCGATATCCACGGCAGATAACCCAGCGACACCGTCTGGTTGATCACGCCCAGGACCGCAAGCCCGATCGCCACAAGCTGGATCTTCGTCAACCGCTCGCCCAACCAGACAACCCCGAGCACGAAACTCACGAGCGGATTGATGTAATACCCGAGGCTCGTGTCGATGATCCGGTCGGTGGTCACCGCCCAAATGAACAGCCCCCAATTCACCGCGATCAACAGCGCGCTGACGACGAGCGCCATGACCGTTCTGGGATTGCGCAATGCGGACCAGAGCTTCGGCAGCCGCTCCCACGCCGCGAGCGCTGCGAACGCGAAGATAAGCGTCCAAACGATGCGATGCGTGACGATTTCGACCGCACTCACGTGCCCCAAAAACTTCCAGAAGATCGGAATGATCCCCCAGGTCACATAGGCACTGGCGCCGTAGATCACGCCCCGGTCGATCGACTTGCTCATACTACTCACTTAATGGGACCCGCCATACAAACGCTATGCCGGATCGGCATGGCTGCACTGCGCAGCGCGAAACCCTCACTTCTTCTCGCGGTACACGTAGCGTTCGTTCATGAATTCAGTCAGCACAAACTGCGTCACGTTAGGCGGCAGCACGTTCAAGATTTGGTTGAGCTCGGCCGACTTGCGCGGCAATTGCCCGTCCTCAATCCCGGACGCCCGCATAAGCTCGCCCAGCATCTCTGGCTTCATGTCGCCGGCGCCCATGCGCGACACCTCGGCCTTCACCTTGGCTGCAAGCTGACTGAACCCTTTCGACGCGCAAGCCTCAACCGAAGACCGCAACGCCGCCAAGAAATCATCCGTTAGCTCGAACGTCTTCTGTCCGATCGAAATGTGCACATTTGCT
>JANLXP010000900.1:0-1475 GCA_031365165.1 Alphaproteobacteria bacterium | reverse complement strand
GGCCGGTGCCGGGTGAGGCGTCGCCGATGAGGACGGCTGACGTGATGCGGTTTGAGCCGCCCGTCGAGAGCACGCCGCTCTTGCCCGTGGCGCCGTCGGTGTTCCAGAGTTTCGTGACGCTGATCGCGGCGCCTGCGAGTTCGATCTGGTGCGTGCCGGTGGTGCGGCAGTTGATGTAGCTTTCGATCGCGTCGTAGGTCGTGCCGAACGATTGGTCGAGGAGGCCTTGGCCGTAGTTGCTTTCGGTCGCGAGATGGCCGAAGCGCATGCGTGTGTTCGCGCTCACGTATACGCCGCCGGCGGTGTTCGCGTAGACGTGCAGGAAGCGCGCATCGCTGGCGCATTGATATGTCGCGCCGTCGCTTTCGAAGCGTACGCCCCACCCCGCGTTTTGGTGCGAGAACACGGCGAGCCAGACGGCGTCCGATGGCCCGCGGTACTGGATGCCGTGGCCGCCGCAGTTTTGCACGTCGACGTTCGTGTAGAGGCTTTCGGGTTCGTCGGGGTAGCTCGCGCTCACGTTTGCGCTGAAGTAGCCTTCGCTCATCCAGCCGATGCCTTTGACGTTCGCGATCACGACGTCGCGCAAGGTGTAGCGCTTGCCGTAGACGACGAGGCCGTTGCCGCTCGCTTGGTTCGCGGCGTTGCCATCGAGGCGCAGCGCTTCGAGGCCGAAGCCGTATGGCACACCGTCGGCGATCGCGGATTTGTTTTGGCCGGTGAGCGCCGCATAGTTCGCGGACTTGATCATGTCGGCGTTCAGCGCGGACTTCGCTTTGATCACCGTCGCGTCGCGCGAGACGCCGCGCAAGAGCACGCGGGCGCGCAAGGTCAACGTCGCGCCGATGAGGCAGGTGCCGGCTGGGAATTGCACGGTGCCGCCCGTTGTGGCGGCGGCGTCGATGGCTGCTTGCACCGCAACGTGGTCTTCGGTCAGGCCGTCGCATTTGGCGCCGAAGTCGGTGACGTTGTAGGTGGAGGCGGATTGGGTGGCGGGCCAGTCGGTGATTTGGCGGCGCAGTTGTTGGACTTGGGCCACGATCTTGTCGAGTTGGGTTTCCACGTTCTCGGCCGCGAAGCTGCCTGAGGCGACGAGGTCGAGGTCTTGGGTCTCGGGTACCTCGCGTTCGATCAGCACGGTTTTCGTGGGCGGCGGCGGGGTGATGAAGACCACGCTGCCTGTGCCCGGATAGGCGGCCACGTTCAGCGTGAAGTCGCTCACCAACGTTTGCGGCGTTTCGGCCAGCGTTGCGTTGTCGCGCAGGGACACTTTGAGGTCGCTTGCCGCCCAGATCTTGAACGGGAACGCGAACCAGGTCGTGGCGCCGTTCGCCGCGTGGGCGACGCGGCTTGTCGTGGTCGAGAGGGTCATGGGGGTGCTTTCGTTTAGCGCTTGGGTGCGCGCAGTTCGCGGACGAGGTCTTCGATGCCGCGCTTCAGGTCTTTCGTGTTTTCGCTTAAAGTCCCGACCTCGG
>JANLXP010000898.1:0-1508 GCA_031365165.1 Alphaproteobacteria bacterium | reverse complement strand
GAGGAGGGTTTCACCGTTCCCGCCGTCTATTCGTCGTTGCGCGAAGAGCAGGAGGCGCTGGTCACGCGCGTCGGCATGAGCGATCTCTCGGCGCGGCAGTGTTGGCTCGTCGAAGGACCGGATGCCGGCATCTATTTGAGTTGGCTGTCGATCACCGACGTGACGCGGCTTGAAGCGGGGCAAACGGCGCGCACAATTTGGTGCGACGACGCGGGCTTCGTGCGCGGCGAGGGTGTAATCGTGCGGTTCGCTGCCGCCTCGTTCGAGGTACGCACTGCGGTGCGCGACTTCGCGTGGGTTGCGGACGGCGCGCGCGGGTTCGATGTGAAGGTCACGAACGCGACCGGCACGCGCGCGGCGATCGGCGTGCGCGGTCCGCTGACGGCGGCACTCGCGGCGGCGTCCGGTTTGACGGGCGATGGGACGGGCGGCGGTCAGAGTGCGCGCGCTGCGTGGCGCCCGGCGCAAGTGGCATTGATGCGCGACGCGTCCGGCGACGGGCTTGAGCTTTGGACCGGCGCGGACGACGGCATCGTCGTGTGGGACCGTTTGTGGAAGGCGGGCGCCGGCTTGGGCGTTGCCGCGGTCGGTGCGGAGGCGCTGGAGGCGCTGCGCGTGGAAAGCGCGATCGCACGTGCCGGCGTCGATTGGCTGCCCGCTCAGCTTGCGCGCGCGTCGAGCGATATGCGCTTGCCGGGGGATCTGGGTGTTGGCCCGGATTTGACGCGGCGCTTCAACGGCGTGACCGCGCTCGGTGCGCAGGTGCAATCGGGACGTCCGGTGTTGGTGCATCTCTCCGCCGACGAACCGATCGGTGTGGGCACCGTTACCGTACGCAACGCGACCGTTGGCACGATAACCTCAAGCTGCTGGTCCGAAGGGCGCGGCGCCGCGTTCGCGCTCGCTTGGTTGGAGGCGGATGCGGTGAAGGCGGGGAGCAAAGTTACCGCGCTCGCCAAGAGCGGCACCGTGCAAGCCGAAGTCGTACGCGCCGTGTTTTCGTAGAGTTCGCTAGTCCGGGACCGCGCGCGTCCCGCCCGCTCTTCGCAGTATTTCAAACGCACAGTGCGCTGAGATTCAGCAAGAGCGGGCGGGACGCCCGCGGTCCCAGGGCTAGCGCCATCTCGCACGCGCGGCGATTCACGATCATCCTTTCACGATGGCCTCGGCGCACCTTTGCGCGGTGATCACGCAGCCGAGCAGGAACGTCCCTTCCAGCGCGCGGATGCCGTGGCTGCCGCCGCCGCCGAAGCCTGAGGCTTCGCCGACGGCGTAGAGGTTGGGGATGGGGCGTTCGTTGCTGTCGAGGGCGCGGCAGCGAAGGTCCGTGACGATGCCGCCCAGCGATTTTCGCGTGACGATGTGTTCGCAGATTGCGATCAGTGGGCCGCCTTTGGGATCGAGGATGCGCTGATCTTTGGCCAGGCGCATGCGGTCGGCTCGGAAGCCTCTCAGGTGATCGATTTGTTTGCGCTGCTCGTCGGCGATGCCGGTGTTCAGCGTGAGGT
>JANLXP010000890.1:0-31407 GCA_031365165.1 Alphaproteobacteria bacterium | reverse complement strand
CGCCGGTGCGAACATGGGTTTGACCACCCTCGCGCAAGGCAGCTTCGGCGTCGTGCTGAAGACCGTAACCCCCGACGCCGTCTTCGATGCGATCGAAAAGTTCCGAGTCAAGAACATCTTCTTGGTGCCGGCCGTCATCTTGATGCTCGTGCAGCACCCGCGCATCAAAACGACGGACATCTCATGCGTGAAGCGCATGTTCTATGGCGCCTCGCCCATCACCGAAGATTTGCTCAAGACGGCACAGGCGATATTCAAGACATGCGGCTTCTTCCAACTTTACGGCTTGACCGAAACTGTCGGCGCAGGCACCGCACTGCAACCCGAAGATCACCGCGGCCCGCTGCTGCGCTCCTGCGGTAAGGCCTATCCGGGCCTCGACATCAAAGTCGTCGACGGCGAAGACCGCGACGTGAAACAGGGCGACGTCGGCGAGATCTTGATCCGCGGCGGCACGGTGATGAAGGGCTACTGGAACAAGCCCGAAGCCACGCAAAAAGCGATCAAGAACGGCTGGTTCTACACCGGCGACGCCGGCTACTTCGACAAGGACGGCTTTCTCTTCATCCACGACCGCGTGAAGGACATGATCGTCTCGGGCGGCGAAAACATTTACCCCGCCGAAGTCGAGAACGCGATCTTCGGCCACGCCGCGGTGGCCGACGTCGCCGTCATCGGCGTGCCGGACGACAAGTGGGGCGAAGCGGTGAAAGCGATCGTGGTGCTGAAACCAGGCGAGAAGGCAACGTCCGACGACATCATCGCCTTCACCCGCAGCCGCATCGCCGGTTACAAACTCCCGAAGTCGGTCGACTTCATTGAAGCGCTCCCCCGCAACCCCAGCGGCAAAATCCTCCGCCGCGAACTCCGCGAACCGTATTGGGCCGGCAAAGAGCGGCGGGTGAACTAAAGTGCGCCTCTACAACGAAGCAGACCCTGCGCCAAACCCGCGTCGCGTGCGCATCTTCTTGAAAGAGAAGGGCGTCGACATTGAACTTGTGCCGACGCCGCTGACGAAGCGCGCCCACAAATCGCCCGAGCATCTGGCGCGCAATCCGCTAGGCCAAGTGCCGGTGCTCGAACTCGACGATGGCACGCATCTCTCGGAAAGCGTCGCGATCTGCCGCTATCTTGAGGAGTTGCACCCCGAGCCGAACATGTTCGGGCGAGACGCGAAGGAGCGCGCCGTCATCGACATGTGGCTGCGCCGTACCGAATTCCGCCTGATGGTCCCGCTGACCCAGATTTGGGTCCACACGCATCCGTTCACGGCAGCTGTTGCGACACAGGCATTCGGCCAGCAGTTCAAAGAGTTCGGCGGGGCAAACCGAAAGGTCTTTGCGAGCGGCTGCCATTTGTTCGACCACGAGATCGGGGATCACCCCTTCGTCGCCGCGGATCGCTACACCATCGCCGACATCATCGCACAGACGACGTTCGACTTCGCAAGGTTCATCGGCGTCGACATACCCGAGGACTGCAACACGTTGCGGGCTTGGTATGACAGGGTGAGCTCAAGGCCCTCGGCCACCTTCGAAGTCCCCGAAGCGCTCATGGTGCATGCGCGCACGTCGGCGGGCTAGTCGCGCAACAACCGGCGCGCGACACTTTCATAGAGTGCCGCAATCTCGTCGGCATGCTGGCGCATGCCTCCTTCAACCCACCAGCGCATCAAACCCACGAACGCACCCGCGAGTACGACAGCGAGCTCCTGCCGCCGCGCCGCATTCCATCCGCCACGCTGGCGCTTCAAATTCTGCTCGGCCAATTCGCGCAAAACATCCTCGCGTGCCGCCGTGGTCCGCGCAAACTGCCCTGACGTAGCGAGCGACAACGCAAACGTGCGCGCCTCTTCGACGTGGCGATAGACCTCGAGCGCAGGCAACATCGCGTCGTAATCGTGCCGGGTCTCGCGCGCCCGTAAATCCATTGCGCGCACCATCCCGGCGAACGACTTGATGAAGAAGTCGTCCTTGTCCGAATAGTGCTTGTAGAACGTCGACCGCCCGATGCCCGCCGCAGCCGCGAGTTTGCGAACTTGCAGGGCATCGACGCCGTCCTGCGGCGCCAGCTTCATGAGCGCGCGTGCCAAAGCCCCGCGCGTGCGCAACGCTCGCTTGTCGACGTTCGATTGACGCCGCTTTAGCGGTGTTTTGATGGACACCGACCCTCCCCATGTCTCCGAACACGCGTTGATGCCTAGGCGTGCTCCCAACGCCCTTCTATCACCGGCCAGCGGATACGGCTAACCGAAGGGCAACACGACATGACACTCGAACGCGCAGGCGCGGCGGCACTGATCGGGGGAACGCTGGCAATGCTAGGTGTAATGGCGCTGCATCCGTCCGGTGTCCCGCACAACGCCGATGCCAAGAGCATTATCCTCCTCGCCATCGTCGTTCACGGTGTCGCAATCGCGGGCGCACCGGTACTCGTCTTCGGCATGTTCGCACTCACCCGCAGCATCGGGTTTGCCAAGCCAGTGCCCGCGCTCGCATTCTTCTTCTACCTCTTTGGCGCGATCGCCGTGATGCTGGCCGCCACCATGAGCGGTCTCGTGGCGCCGCGGTTGATCGAAGCGACGATGACGGCCACCACCGACAAGGATCTTCTCCACGGCCTGTTGAAGCTCGAATGGTATCTGAACCAATCCTTCGCGACCGTGCATGTTGCTCTATTTTCGGCAGCGATAACGCTTTACGCGCTCGCATGGCCGGACCGCGGTCCACTCGCCGCAGGCGTTCAGATCGTGGGGTTCCTTGTCGGCATCGGCGTTTTCGCCTGGCTCGTATCCGGCACGCTGACGTTGAACGTGCACGGCATGGGCGCGGTCGTTGTCCTGCAAGGTGCGTGGTTCGTACTTGCGGGCGTTGGACTCGCCTTCAGGAAGAGTGCTGCGGCCTAGGATCGTCGCCTTACTGTCGCTTCTCGATCGTGACCATGATTGCGCCTTCCTCCGTCATGCCGTCGCGAAGGCCGTCGGCGGTGATGGTCTCTAGTTCGCGGGCTAGCGTCGCGTCATTCTCGACCTTGCCGAGTTGCGCGCGGCAATGCTCCATCGTCTCGTCGACGTGGAGCGGCGTTGCGAACCGCCGGCAGACATAGTCGTATGTCACGTCGCGCCATGCGCTGACGGGAGCGAGCATCGCGCCCGGTGGCATCGTGTCGTTGTGTACCATCCCCAAGCGCCGGTCGATCGCCTTCGACCAACGGTCGAGCGCATGTGACGTGCGTTGATCGGCGATCGTATCGTCGTACCAAACGTCCAAGATCTCGACGCCGTTCCGCGAAACGCGCAACCCTTCACGCAGAGCCGCAGCCCAATCCGTTACATGATGTGGCGTGTAGGAGAACACGACGACGTCGAATTCGCCGTCCGCGAACGGAAGGCTCTCAGCGACACCCTCAACCGCTTCGAAGCCCTCCAACTTGAGTTGCGCGACGTGGTCGGCATCGGGGTCCAGTGCGGTCAACCGCCCGACGTCACCCTTGATCGACCTCAAAAACGTGCCGTCGCCAGCACCGACCTCCAAGATCGACCGCGGTCGGCCGCTCATGACCCGTGTGCGAAACTCGCCGCGATAGATATCGTCCGACATGAAATTCCTCCTAGTCCGGCGAACCTACGCGCTCACGCGTCGAATTGCACGGCGGTCGTATTCGCGCCGCTCACGACAACGACGATGCGCTCACCGGCGCGCGCGCCGTAGCGTCCAGACGCGACCGCGGCAAACGCGGCAGCTCCTCCAGGCTCGGCGACGATGCGGTACGAAGCCCACAACTGGCGCTGTGCGGCGCGAATGTCGTCGTCGCCGACAAGCACCACTTGCGCCACGTGCGCCTGCGCGATCGGAAACATCAACTCACCCACGCGGCGCGCACCAAGCGAGTCCGCCGCGATGCCGCCGACGGGTGCATCGACCGGCCGCCCGGCTTCCATTGCGCTATGCAGGGTAGGGCACCCATCGGGTTCAACGCCCACAACGCGCACCCGCCCGGCAAGCGCCGCCGCGATGCCGCCGACGAGACCGCCACCACCGACGGCCGCGATCACAGTGTCGATGTCTGAGACTTGCTCTTCAATTTCAAGTCCGATCGTTCCCGCCCCTAACAACGTTTCGCGCTGGTCAAACGCATGCACGCGCAGCGCGCCTGAGGTCTCGGCCCAAGTTTCACTTGCCGCCAGCGCATCCGCATAGGCCGCACCGCCGACGACCAGATCGGCGCCGTAGCTGCGAATACGCTCGACCTTCGCGGGAGACGATATTTGCGGCACGAAAATCTTTGCGGGCATGCCGAGCGTCTGCGCCGCATAGGCGACCGCTGCACCGTGATTGCCGCCCGAAGCCGCCACGACACCAGCGCGTGGCACCTCGCGCATCGTCAAATTGGCAAATGCGCCGCGCGCCTTGAACGAACCCGCGTGCTGCAGATACTCAAGCTTGAGTGACACATGCGCTGCCCCGACGCGCCCGGCATCCAACACCGGGGTGCGCCGCACGTACGGCACAATCCCGGGCCAGCAAGCGGCAATCGCGGCACGATCGATCGTCTGTTGCATGAGAACGTCCTCGAGAGCTTGTCATGGCACGCGCGCAGACGCGGCAGTCCGCCCCATCGAGAGCGGACCACCGCGTGACCCAAGCGCAATTGTTATTATTCTAGCTCGGATTGCTGTCGCGGATAGAACGCATAAGTGCGTCAACTTCCGCCGCGAATGCGGGGTTTTCAGCGATCAGTTTGGCGATCAGCCTATCACCGTGAAGTATCGTACTATGATCGCGCCCAAACCGGCGCGCGATTTGGGGGTACGACTGATCGGTCAGTTGGCGCGCGATGTACATCGCGACCTGGCGAGGCCGAACCACCTCGCGTTTGCGGCTCTTCGACTCGATGTCGGCCTGGCTCAGACCATATTTGTCCGCGACGTGGCGCTTCACGGCGTCGACAGTGGTGCGCTTCGCCGGCACGGCGGCCGTCGGCACCGATCCGTCGAACAGCGCCTGCGGATCGCGCGGTTGCGGGGCAGGCCGTTCAAGCACGAAATCGACGCGCCGCTCGAGCCGGGATACCTGCGCAATCAGCGCGCTAATCCGGTCGCCGAATTTCTCTTGAACGTTCGCATGGTGGAATTGCGTCATGCACTGCAAGACGACGCGGTCTTGGTCGGCCGACTTCAAGCTGATCGGCGCGATCCACATTCTGTAGCGATGTTCGCCCAGTTCCGCATGAAGGACGGCAAGCACGCGCGACCAGAAATTAGCTTGGGCGTTTTCTGCAAAGGCGGGCTGAGAAATGTTCATGTGTTGATGCTCCCTCGTATTTTTGTGTCGTTGCAACGCGTAGAAAACAAAGTCCCTCGAACGCGCACGATGCCGTGCACGGCAAGCAAGCTCCTCTCAAAGTGAAGTGGGCTTCGGGCCCGAGAACTACGACGTCGACGCTCGCACGCGTCTCTGTGAAATGTGGCTGCGAGCGTGCGTGTTGTCTGTCATCGTTCTTGCGTCCGTCTCGTCCGGAGTGACCCGGTATCTCAGGGGGCTGTCCTGCACGAAGAACACCGTGCGGGCGGGCGTCACCGAAGTGTCTTGAAACTTCGCGCAAGCAGAACGCCAAGTCAACGAGAGAAATCGCACAGCGAACGTTGGAAAAAAACTCTGCACACAGAGCGTCGCGGAAATTCGAAATGTGCTGAGAAGATTCCGCGAAAAACTGTTCGCGAAAAAGATTTTGATCACCGTGTCGGCGTGTCGCACGCGCGGAAAGTGTCGTCGCACAAAGAAAGCAAACGCGTTTTCAACGATTGTCGCGCATTCGCACGTGAAGACACGCTGATGTGATGACGATCGCTGACACTTCACGTGGCGCCGCCGCGATCTTTCAGCGTCAAGATGTAATCGATGATCGCGAAGTCGCTTCACGTTGTCGTCGCGTGCGTTAACTCGAAGTAACGTGTGGTGCGTCGACGACCACGTTTCGCGCGATGGACGAAATGTTTCACGCCGATCATGTAACTGATCGTGCCGTGTACGAATTCGAACCGAACTACGCGGTGCGCATGATCGTCGGATTGACGTCGCAGTTAGCGGAAACCGTAGCAACAGGGCCTGATACATCTTGGGATTCGGACGCCTGCGAAGTGCTCGATCTCTTGACCACCCCAACCTGTCGTGATTTTCACGCACGATGACACAACACGCCAACGCTTGGCTGCGTCCCGCCCGAGAATCTGAACTCGCGGCGCTAAGCGATTTATGTTTTCGGTCGAAAGCTGTTTGGGGTTACGACGCCGCTTTCATGGAAGCGTGCCGCGCCGAACTGACGCTTGCGCCAAGTGATTTGCGGGATTCGAGCATTCAGGTCGCTGAGAACGGCGGACTTATCGTCGGCGTCGTGCAGGTCGCAGTGACCGGCGCGGCGGCCTCGCTCGAAAAACTGTTCGTAGCTCCCGATGCCCTGAGGCTTGGCGCGGGCAGGCTCTTGTTTGCGTGGGCAGTCGAAGCGGCACGCGACGGTGGCGCGCTCACGCTCGTGATCGATGCCGACCCAGGCGCCGCGGATTTCTATCGCCGCATGGGTGCGCGCGACGCCGGTCGGGTGCCGTCAGGTTCAATCCCGGGCCGTTGGCTCCCGCGCCTGGAATTCGACCTCAGCCGCCCATAGCAAACCAGCGCGGCAGCAATCCCGCCTCGCGAGCGTCGCGCTCAAGACCTTCACGGAAATCGGGATGTGCAAGGCCGATCAGCGCACGTGCACGTTCGGCCGTCGATTTCCCCTTGAGGTTGACCATCCCGTATTCGGTCACGACGTACATAATGTCCGAGCGCGGCGTGGTGACGATATTGCCGGGCGTAAGGTCAAGCACGATCCGGCTCTTGCGCTGCCCCTTGCGCTCATAGGTCGACGACAGCAGCATGAACGACTTCCCGCCCTTCGACGCATAGGCGCAGCGCACAAATTGCAGCTGCCCGCCGGTGCCGGTCAGATGGCGATGTCCGTCCGACTCCGACGCGGCTTGCCCCTGCAGGTCGACTTGCGTCGTGTTGTTGATCGAAACGACCTTATCGTTCTGCATAATGATGTGCGGCAAGTTCGTATAGTCGACGGCGTGCGCCTCGAACAAGTCGTTGCCGTCGATCGTGTCGTACATCGCCTTTGACCCCAGCGCGAACGTGTAGACGACCTTGCCTTGGTTCAACTTCTTATGCTTGCCGGTCACGTGCCCAGCCTTAACGAGATCGATGATCCCGTCGGTCAGCATTTCGGTGTGAATGCCAAGGTCTTTGATCCCGCTTTGCGCGAGCAGCGTGCACGCCGCATTCGGCATCGCCCCGATCCCGATCTGCACGCAGGCGCCGTCCTCGATCTCGGCAAGAACGCGGTTCGCGATCGTGTGATCGACCTCGCTCGGGCTTGGATTGTGCAGTTCGGGCGTCGGCAGATCGTTACCGTCGATCACATAATCGACTTCGCTTTCATGCACGCCGCATTCGACGCCGCAAGCATGGGGCAGGGTAGGCGTCACCTCGACGACCACGGTCCTCGCCGTTTCCACGACGGCACGCTGCCACACATGCGTCGGACCGAAATTGTAAACGCCGCTCGCATCCTTCGGCCGGACCTTCAGCACGGCAACATCGGTGCGCGGCAGAAAGCGGCGGTAGTAGTCCGGCACCTCCCCCAAGTTCAGCGGAATGTACCCGCACCGCCCCACGTCGTGCTTGGTGCGGTCATACCCGCTGAAATGCCAATTCCACCAATGGAACGACTTGCCGTCCGGATCCTTGTCCAAAATCGCGCGCGCTCGCACGGAAAGGCAGCCCCGCACGTTCACATCCGAAAGCTCCCCTGCGCGTGCGCCCAACGCCGTATCGAAAACATCCGGCTGGTTGATCCCAAGCGCATAATCGACCCAGTTCCCCGGCTTCACCAGGGCCGCCGCCTCCGCGGCCGAGATGCGTTTTGCAGACTTGGGCATGAGACGTTTTCCTCCGAGGCCTTTTGCGTGCAATATCAGGGAACACAAGCAATTCGACAATAAGGAAGGAACCGCCCATGACCGCGACGGCCCAAGCTCTGCCGCCGTTCAAGCCGCTGCCGATGCTGCCCCCAAAGATCTATTCGCAGCGCCGCGCCGACGGCAGTTACATTGTCCGCTCCCTTTACGACCTCGGGCCGATGCACCGCTCGATCGCCCATCTGCTGGAGGAGCGCGCCGGCCAACACCCGACGCGCAATCTGCTCGCCCAGCGCACGCCCCAAGGCCCCTGGCGCTACATCACCTATGGTGAGATGAACCAGCGCGCGAGCGCTGTCGCCCAAGCGCTGCTCGACCGCGGCCTCGGCCCCGACACGCCGCTCCTCATTCCCTCCGGCAACTCGATCGAGCACGCGGTCATGATGTTGGGCGCCATGAAGGCGCGCGTGCCAGTCGCACCCGTCTCCGTCGCCTATTCGCTGTTCAGCCAGGACCACGGCAAGCTCCGCCATGTGGCGGCGCTCACGAAGCCGAAGATGATCTTCGTCGACAACGGCCCGCTCTACGAACGCGCGGTCAAAGCGCTCGATCTCACCGGCATCGAAGTCGTGACCGTCGTACCGGCGCCGGATCTACCGTCGACCTCGTACGAAAGCTTGCTGCAAACGAACTCAGGTCCAGCCGTTCGCGCGTCGATGGATAAGATTGATCACGACACCGTCGCGAAATACCTCTTCACGTCCGGCTCCACCGGCATGCCGAAGGGCGTAATCCAGACGCACGGCATGATGTGCGCCGTCATCGCAGGCGGCGAGTCCTTGCGCGCCGAGCCGCCAAACCCGGACGAAATTCCCGAAAGCCTGGAATGGATGCCGTGGAACCACATCTCCGCCGGCAACATCGGCTTCAATGGTAACTTGAATTCAGGCGGCACCGTCTATCTCGACAACGGCAAGCCGATCCCGGGCATGTTCGACGAAACGATGCGCAACCTGCGCGAAATCTCGCCGCTCGTTTTTGGTTCGGCACCGATCGCCTTTGCGATGCTGGCCGATGCGATGGAGCGTGACGACGCGCTGCGCGACAAGTTCTTCGCCAAGCTCCGTTACATGGGCTACGGCGGCGCGACGCTGTCCGATGACCTCTATGACCGCATGCAAGCGCTCGCGATCAAGTCGACAGGCCACCGCCTCGCGCTCACCACAATGTACGGCGCCACCGAAACGCAAGGCATCACCGTCGTGCATTGGCTAACCGAACGGGTAGGTCTGATCGGGCTGCCGCTGCCCGGCATCACGCTGAAGCTCGTCCCGAACGGTCAAAAGCTCGAAGTCCGCGTCAAAGGCCCGACCGTCACGCCCGGATACCTCAACCGCCCCGACCTCACCGAAGCTGCGTTCGACGAAGAAGGCTTCTACAAACTCGGCGACGCCGCAAAGTTCGTCGATCCGTACGAACCTGCCAAAGGCCTCGTCTTCGACGGCCGCGTGACGGAGGATTTCAAACTCTCATCCGGCACATGGGTTTCGGTTGGCACGCTGCGCGCCGAAGTCATCTCCGCCGCCTCGCCCTTGATCCAAGACTGCGTCGTGGCCGGTCTCGACAAGGAGTTCGTCGCCGTCCTCGCCTGGCCGAACATGGGCGCCGCACGCGAAATCTGCGCCGACCCGAACCTGAAAACGCCCGACGAAATCTTGCGCTCGAAAGCGGTCGTCGAGTACGTCCGCGAGGCGCTGCGCAAGCACAACAAGGGAGCCGGTGGCTCATCCGGCAAAGTCGCCCGCCTGATGCTGATGAGCGAACCGCCCTCGATCGACGGCCACGAGATCACCGACAAAGGCTACGTCAATCAGCGCGCCACGCTCGACCGTCGCGCAAAGCTGGTCGACGCGCTCTACGCAGCGACCCCGGCGCCTGACGTGATCATTGTTTAGGCGCCACGCTAGCCTTGTATTGCTGGCGACTGCGGGCCATCTGCTAGGCTGACTGCGCCAGACTTTGGGGGAAGAATGCGCATTTTGATCCGCATCGTGCTGGGGCTGCTGTTGTTTGCAGCCTTGGCTGTCGGTGGCCTGTTCGCGCTCTACGAGAATAACAAGGTCGCGATTCCCGATCTTGCGCATGCGACCATTGTCGACAGCCGCGCGGCCGATAACGCCAACAAGGCGACAATCGCCCGCGCTGCCGAACGGCTCGAGCAGCTTCGGCGCGAAATCGGCTACCCCGCCGTCTCGATCGCAGTCGCAGTCGACGGCGTTGTCGTCTGGCAAGAAGCCCACGGCTGGGCCTCGCTCGAAGCCAAAGCGCCGGTCACGCTTGAGACGCCATTCGCAATCGGCAGCGTCTCGAAAACGTTGACCGCTGCCGTCGCGATGAAGCTGGCCGAGCGGGGCGTCCTCGATCTCGATGCCGACATCCGAAAATACCTGCCCGCATACCCGCAAAAGGAATTCGTGATTACCCCGCGCCAGCTGCTGTCGCATCAAGCAGGCATCCGCCACTACAATTTAGCGCTCACGCCGCCGACGTTCTCGGAAAACGGATCGACAACGCAATACGACCGGGTCACCGACAGCCTCGCCGTCTTCGCGAAGGATCCGCTGCTTTTCAAGCCGGACACAAGCTTCGCGTACAGCTCCTACGGGTTCGTGCTGCTGAGCGCCGTGATGGAGTCAGCCGCCGGTAAGCCGTTCCTCGAACTCATGCAAAACGAACTCTTCACGCCGCTCGCGCTTACGAACACCGGTGCCGACGATAAGCGCAACCCGGTCGCCGGTCGCGCCGCCGACTACCAAACCTTCATGCGCGACGGCGCCGTCGTTCCCGCGCCTTCCACGAACTCCAGCGGCAAGTGGGCCGCCGGCGGTTTCCGCGCGACGCCGACCGACCTCGCGCGTTTCGGGGCGGCCCTGCTGAGCGGCCAAGTGGTTAGCAAGGACACACTGACGATGATGTTCACGCCACGCACGCTCGCGAACGGCAAAGTGAACCCGCAAGACTACGCACTGGGCGTCCGCGTGGACCAAATCACGGACAAGGCCTTCCCCGGCAAGTCCTGGCGCGCGGTCCACCACGGTGGCGTCGCCATAGGCTCGCAAGCGATGTTTCTCATGCTGCCCGACCAAAACATCGTGGTCGCCTTGAGCGTCAACGCGACCACCCAGCCCCCGGCCCGTGGCCTGTTCGACGCGGCAACGTCGATCGCGGTTTTGTTCGCCGAGGCGCGGTAGCGGCGGCAAAAGTGTTAACGCGCGCCGCAGGCGCTAACGCTTCAAGAGTTGAATCGCAAACACTTGCACACGCGCCGCGCCGCCTATTTGATGCGCGCCGCAAACGACTTGAAAGAACGGACGATGGCGCTCGACGCGATAGTCAAAGGCCTGATGGACCAGATGGCGGCAAACCCGCAGCCGAAGCTGTGGGAACTGACGCCCGCGCAAGGCCGCGAGATGTACCGCGCGATGGCGACCGTGTTGGAGCCGCCTGCAATCGCAATCGGAAAGATTGAGAATACCGTGATGCCGGGTCCGGCGGGCGAGATCAAACTGCGCCTCTACACACCCGTCGCCGGCGGCGGCGCGGCGCTCCCCGCTTTGGTCTATTTCCACGGCGGTGGCTGGGTGATCGGCGATCTGGATACGCACGACGCCCTCTGCCGCACGCTCGCGAACGAAACGGGCGCCCGCGTCATCGCCGTCGATTATCGCTTGGCGCCTGAACACAAGTTCCCCGCCGCAGCCGAAGATGCTTACGCGGCCGTGACGTGGGTCGAAGGCAATGCGTCGACTCTGGGCGTCGATCCGAACCAAATCGCCGTCGCGGGCGACAGTGCCGGTGGCAACTTGTCGGCCGTCGTGTGTTTGATGGCAAAGCAGAAGGGCGGCCCGCGCATCGTCCACCAGTTGCTCATCTATCCGGTCACCCAGTGGAAAGCCGACACCGGCTCGATGTCGAGTTTCGCCGAGGGCTACTTCCTCGAACGGCAAACGATGCACTGGTTCTTCGATCAATACGCGGCCGGCGCCGACCCGAACGACTGGCGCCTTTCGCCGCTCGCCGCGCCCGACCTATCGGGGTTGCCCCGTGCTTATGTCGTGACCGCAGGCTTCGATCCCTTGAAGGACGAGGGCAAAGCCTACGCCGACAAGCTGAACCACGCGGGCGTCGCTGCGGTCTACATGGACTACCCCGGCATGGTGCACGGCTTCTTCAATATGTCGGGCGTCATTCCCACAGCGCGCGAAGCAATCGCCGACGCCGCGAAAGCAGTGCGCTCGGCGTTCAGCCATTAGATCTATTGCACGGTGACGTTATAGGTCAGCGCAATCGCGGCGCTGGCGGCAAGGCTTGCCGTGCTACCGCTCACCGTACTGCCGGTGAAGTTCGCACCGATAGGATCGGTCTCGTCGGCGCCGGTGCTGTTGTCGTCTTCCACGGTCGTTGCGGTGGTGCATGCGGCGCCGGAGCGGATCGTGCCCGCAACGTAGACTTCCGGCACGTTGATCGTATCACTGAGCACGATTGATGCCGCCGCTTGGCTGCCGACATTCGTGATCACGACGCAGTAGCGGACTGTGGACCCAGGAATCCGCTTCGGATTTGTCGTGCCGTTGAACGGATCGCTGACCACCGAACTGGTTTTTGTAACCGACAAGCCCCCGGTGATGATCGAAAGGTTCAATTCGTCGATGTTCCAGAAGTTCGCCTCCGTCTCCGCCGCAGCGCCTGTGCCGGGTCCGCGCGCCAAGCCGTTCTGAGCGCCGATCGTGCTCGTCGACGCGTCGCGCGCGAACACCCGCAGGATCCACCCGTTCCCGGACGCCGCCGCCGGAACGTTGAGTCTGTCGGCATTCACGCTGCCGTCGTTCGTCCAAATCGCATCGCCCGCCGTCGCGTCGCCGTGCGTGCCGTCGTTGAACAAGCGCGCCGACTGCACGGAGTTACCCGACGAGTTGAAAAGGTTCACCATCACGGGATTGGTCGCGGCCGTCGGCGCGGCATCGACGCGCGCGGTCACCGGCACGGTCGAACCGCGTACAAGCGACGTTCCGTTCGGCGAAATGAACACGACGCCGAATCCCTGCGCCGCACCCAAGGTGGCGTTCACGACCGACCACTCGACGTCGTCGATATGGAACCAGCTGCGAAACTGATTGATGTGCGTCGATTGAATGGTCAGCGTCACCGTCTGCCCGGCCAACGAGGCCAGAGATACTGTGCGCGTCCACCAGGGTTCGGATTGCGCCGCGATGCTCATCCCCTGCGTGTGCAAGCCGAGCTGCGTCATGTCGAAATAATTGTACGCCCGATACCCCGGCACGAGTGTGCTTTGCGGCGCGTTGGTGGTGTTGCTGAGGTTGGGGCTATGCGGTGCCGTGGCGTAGTTGCCGTAAGCAGGGCCGACGACGTTGATGGTTGTGCCGCCGGAATTGAGCCGGATCGTCAACGTGTCGTAGCCCGTCGAGTCCCAACCTTCGACGCGCCAGCGCACCGTGAAGTTTCCTGGGTTCGAGGCAGGCACCACGAACGTCCGCGTGATCGTGCGCGAATTGTCGCCGTTTTCATCCTGGCTTCGCGAGCCGATTATGTACGAGAACGAGCCCGTTCGCGGCGTGCCGTCGGTTGTCTTAGGCGTCGGGTAGGCGTTCGTACCGTTGGTCGTGACCGACGGCGATTCCGACGGACGCACTTGCGCGTCGAGGCTGGTATCGCCGCTCGGCGCGTTCCACCCTGCAGGCTGCGACGTGCCCGTGGCACCGCGCTCGAAGTTGCCGTTGATCGGTGTTTGCGGGTTCGCAGCCTTCGTGCCGTTCTGCGTGATATCGAAGTAGACGTAATAGATGCTGGCGCCGGCATCTTCGAGCACGAACCGGATTTCGCCGCGTCCGTTGCTCGTCGCATCCGTCGCGCCGTTGTAGATCGTGTCGGTGAACTCCTGTTGCACCGCAAGCGACCCACCGGGCCGCACGATGCGCGGACTGTTCACGTCGAACGTCCCGCTGACGCCCATGGTCGCGAGCAGCGCGTTGAAATCGACGTCCACCTTGATCGTAGAGTTGACCGTTGTCCCCGCGGGCACGTTGACCGCGACGCGGTAATGCCAATCGGGCGTCGTACTGACGCCATTCTGATCGTACCAAGTGGGGCTCGAGCGCAGGTCCGCGTTCGCGGGCATCGCCAGAAGCAAAAGCATGATCGCGCCCGCGACGGAGCACGCGCGCGCAAATGCTCTCGAGTGCGAGTGCAACATCAATCCTGGCCTGGCCTTTGCCCGAACGCCCATGTTCGAGCCGCAAGCGTTACCTCTGAATGAATGTTGCTTCGTTTTCGTTAATCTTTGTGCGAGGTTGCTGCCCGAAACGCTCCGTATCGCGAAGGACGAACGTCATGGCCAATCGCCAAATCCACATCGTCGAACTACCGAAAGACAAGCTCGGCCCCGAACACTTCCGCCTCGCCGAAGCCGCGATGCCGCAAGCCAAAGACGGCGAACTCCTGCTCAAGACGAAGCTGATCTCGCTCGACGCCGCGAACCGCGCTTGGATGCAAGGCGCGACCTACCGCGCGGCAATCGAGGCGGGGCAGGTGATGGCCGGTGGCGCCGTCGCCGAAGTGGTCGAGGCCAAAGCGCCCGGCTTCGCGAAAGGCGACCTCGTTTTTGCCGACACCGGTTGGCAGGAATACGCGAGCCTTCCCGCAAAGCATGCGCAAAAGCTTCCGCGCATCGAACCGCTCTCGCATTTGTTGAGCGTGTACGGCATTGCCGGTCTGACCGCCTATTTCGGTCTACTCAATGTCGGCAAGCCGAAGGCGGGTGAAACCGTTGTCGTCTCGGCCGCAGCCGGATCCGTCGGCGTTTTCGTCGGCCAGATTGCAAAGCTGAAAGGCTGCCGCGTCGTCGGCATCGCAGGCGGTGAAAAGAAGTGCCCGTGGCTCGAACGCGAACTCGGCTTCGACGCGACGATCGACTACAAGGCGAAGGCAGTTGGCGGCGCACTGAAAGAAGCGGCACCCAAAGGCATCGACGTGTACTTCGACAACGTCGGCGGCGACATTTTGGAAGCCTGCCTCTTTCGCATGAACAATCACGGCCGCATATCGTGCTGCGGCGCAGTCAGTCAATACGACGGTGCCGCACCGCGAACCGGCCCCCGCGGCATCCCCGGCCTCATCGTGACAAAGCGTCTGACGATGCAAGGCTTCATCGTCATGGACTACAACGCCGAACGCGACAAGGCGTTGAGCGATCTTCAATCGTGGGTGAAATCGGGCCAGATCAAAGTCCCCGAAGACATCATGGACGGACTCGAAAACACACCCAAAGCCCTCATCGGCCTCCTCGCCGGCGACAACTTCGGCAAGCGAATGGTGCGTGTGGGGTAGGCGCAACGCGACTGCAGGCAAGCCGAAGTGCCGCCACAATCACGCGGCACACTGCGTCCATGATCGCAAATGCCAACGAAATTCCCCAGCACGACGAAGAAATCGCCACACAGGTCATCGACGCCGCGTTTCGGGTGCATGCGGAACTCGGACCTGGCCTTCTGGAGTCGGCGTACGAGCACTGCCTTGCCTTCGAACTACGGTCTCGCGGCGTTCGTGTTGAGCAGCAGGTCCCAATGCCGATCGTCTATCGCGGGGAAAAGCTCGATGCCGGCTATCGCCTCGACTTACTTGTCGAAGCGCGAATTATCATCGAAGTGAAAGCGGTGTCCGACCTGGCTCCCATCCATCAAGCGCAACTGTTGACCTATCTCCGCCTGTCCGATTGCAGGATCGGTTTTCTGATGAATTTCAACGAACGCTCGTTCAAATCAGGTCTGAAGCGTTTCGTGCTGTAAGAAGTAGTTGAACCACGAACAGCACAAAGAACACGAAGCACTCTAGCCACTGAACAAAAGTCTTGCGTTGCAACGCCTTGATGGCGCTTCGCGCCGGAAAACACCTTCGGCGCGAAGCGCCAGATCCGCGGCCAAACGCGAACAGGCGCTCGTCTATTTGCCCGAGCGCTTCGTGTTCTTTGTGCTGTTCGTGGTTCAATCTACTTCTTCACCGCTTCAATTAGCGCCGCCCGGGCTGCTTGCCGCTCGATGCGCCGTCGATGGGCACAGTCTGCCCGGTCTTCACTCGGTCCATGACGACGCTCGTCTTGTAGCGCTGGACGTGCGCGTCGGCAGAGAAGAGTTCGCGCGAAATCTGCTCGAAGTGTTCGACGTCACGCGCGAGAACGATCAGCAGCAAATCGGTGTCGCCGGTCACGTTATAGATCTGCTGCACCTCCGGCGCAGCCTTCAGCCGCTTCTTGATCGCGGCGACCTCGCTCACCCGCACTTTCTCCAGAATGATCTCGACGATGAACGTCATCGTGAACCCAAGCACCTTGGGATCGAGCACCGAAACATCCGCGGTGATGACGCCGCTCTCGCGGAGCTTTGCGATGCGACGGTGCACGGCCGACGGCGAAAGTCCGGCCTTGCGCGCGAGCTCTTCCACGCCAATCCGGTTGTCGTGTTGAAGGTAGGAGGCAATGAGAAGGTCTTGTTTGTCGTGCATGCAAAATCGACGCGTTTCAAAGCCAAGAATGCAAATTTCGCGCGCATATCCAAACCAATCGAGGAGATGACGGCGAAATACTGAGCTAGAATGCGAGAATGCAGCACCGATACATCATTGTCCAAGCCCTCCTTGCTTTCGTGTTCCTGACGGCAGCCAGTTGGGCCGTACCCGTCGACCCGAACACGCTCGATCCTGCAGCTTACGACCGCGAACTTGAGCGCCGTTTCCAATATGGCCCGCCGAAACCCGAACCCGTCGAAGTACCGGACGCGCGCGCCGGGCAAGCGGCGGACGCCGCCTACTTTGCGGCCTTCCCGAACTTTGACCGGGCATATTCGCCAAGCGCGCGCGCGGAGGCGCAGCGCCAAGCAAAGGCGCTCGCCGCCGATGCGCGAAACATCAGCCACGAACAATTCGTCCTTCGCGTCGCCGAGATCGCAGCGCTCGCCGACAACGGCCACACGGCAATCGGTGAAAACGCGTTCCGCAAGGACACGCCGCGCCTGCCGCTTCGCACATTCCTGTTCGCCGACGGTCTCTACATTCTATGGGCCAACCCAAACGTCGCCGATCTATTGGGTGCCCGTATCGACGCAATCGACGGCAAACGCATCGACGCGGTCTACGCCGTCATCCGCCGCTATCACGGTGGCACCGAAGCGCGCCGCCGCGTGCGCCTGATTCCGATGCTCGAATCCCCGGCACTGCTGCAAGCCGCCGGCGTCGCAAAGGAACACAACGCGCTCACCTTGACCGGCGTCCTCGCCAACGGCACGCCGTTCGTTCGCAGGATCGAAGCCGAACAGCGCGACCGCTCCGCTTGGGTTTCGAACACGGTTCGCACGCTCTATCCGCGCGCACCCGAAGGCATGGTGAGTTTGCTCAAACCGGACGGCAACGTGCCCGTCTATCTGCAAGCCCCGACAAAACTCTTCAACATGGCGCCCTTGCCGCGCCAAGGACTGTACGTCGGACTCGGGTATAATATGGATGGCGACGAAGAACCTATCCGCCCCTTCCTGGACGCGACCCTCGCGCGCGTGCGCGCGGATCACCCTACGTTCGTTGTCCTCGACATGCGCATGAACGGTGGCGGCGACTACACAACGACGTACGCATTCGCGCGCGAACTCCCGAACGCAGCCGTGCGAGCGAACATCTACATCCTAACTTCGCCCTGGACGTTCTCCGCCGCGATCACGACGGTGGCCGCTCTCAAAGAAGCAGGCGGCGACCGCGTGAAAATCGTCGGTGAGGAAGTCGGCGATCGCCTGGATTTCTGGGCGGAAGGCGGTTCGTTCAAACTGCCGAACGCGTTCCTCACGGTGAGCTACGCCGCCGGACGCCACGTCTACAACGCCCCCTGCACCGACCGCGAAACCTGCTTCTGGCTGAACGACCGCTACCCCGTGCGCGTCACGACACTGCGCCCCGAGATCGAAGCCCCACTCACCTTCGCCGCCTACCGCGAAGGCCGGGACCCGGGGATGGATGCGGTGTTCTTGAGAGAAAGCACGCAGTAACGGGACTTCCACGGCCGCCACCGTTTCGGGTGAATTGCGAGCTAGGTTGACAATCGGCAGCGGTGGTAATACGATAGCGGCAGAAAAGTAATACAGGATGCTCTGATGAGTACGCTGACCGTGAAATTGCCCCCACCGCTGGCGGCGCGTTTGGACGCTCTGGTTCGCCGAAGGAAGCAACCGAAGAGCGAACTAGTGCGCGAGGCCATCGAGCGACTGGTCGATGAGCGAGACGCGCCTGTGAAAGGCAGCGTTTTCGACTTGGTCAAGGACCTCAAAGGTATCGGCATCGGACCGCGCGACCTATCGACCAATCCAAAGCACATGCGTGGCTACGGCAAGAAGTGAGCCAGGTTACGATCATCGACTCGGGCCCGCTGGTCGCCTACTTCATACACAACGACACGCATCACGACTGGGCAACCGCACAACTGCAGCGCCTATCAGCCCCGCTTCTGACTTGCGAATCGGTGTTGAGCGAAGTCTGCTTCCTTGTTCGCGGCTCGGGCATCGGTCCGAGCCAAGTGCTCGACTTCGCAAAGCGCGGCGCGTTGAAAGTAGATTTCGCGCTCGACAACGAGATGGAGTCAATCTGCCGGCTGATGTCGCGCTACGAAGACAAGGGCATTTCTCTCGCCGACGCGTGTCTTGTGCGAATGTCGGAGATGCATGCGCGCTGTCAGGTGATGACGACCGACACCGACTTTCTTGTCTACCGCCGCGAAGGCCGGCGCACGATCCCGCTGATCGCCCCATTTGGTTAGACGACACAGCACCATCACGGCCACTTGAAAACGTCGGCAGGTGGATCAGTCGAGCGATCGCCCAGAGACTTTCGGGAGATTCTTGTGGCGGTTAGGCTCGTGTGGCCGCCACGAGAGAATTGTTCAATTTTCAGTGGCACGCCATCGACTGTCTGGCATTCGCTTTTGCCAGCATCCTCGATGCCGCCCCCAACGTCGAACCACAGGCACATCTCGCCAAGGACAAAATCCGAGCGATCGAGCGTCTTGATCCCAGTTTCCGCTACCGGAGCGTGTCGCCTGATGATCAGCGATCTGCTACCACCGAGAGTGCCGTAGTGGAGTGTGATGGTCGGACCGGAAAGCTCCAAATGGCGAACCCCGTTTGCATATTTGGTGTCGATGAGCGTGACGTCCGAATGACGGCGAATAGAACTCGACATCCCGCCGCCATCGAGGACTACCTCAAAATCGTTCTCAAGCGGTTGTGATGTCTTAGTTTTCTCAAGTTGGTGCCATCGGCTCCAATCCAACATGTCGGCGGGCGGCTTCGCATCGCTCACTGCCTGCGGTCTACGGTCCAAAGAAATTGCCTGCCATGAGTCGCCGACCACGCCGGACCGAGAGTAAAATCGCGACCATAGCGTGATGCCATCGTTTGCAATGCAGTCGAGTCTATTGATGGATGCGAGGTACGACGCGACATAGCCCATCTTCCAAACAAAGCAGTTTTCGCCGAGTGCGCGCTCCCGCCGCTTGATGGGCGTACGCGTCAACATCCGGTCTCTGTCGTTGGCTACTCGCTCGACTTGGAGATACTTATACCGGCCGTTGGCCTCGGCGTAGAGAAGGAACGATGTTCCGGTGCGAAAGTTCGAGAAGTTGTACTTGTAGGAGCCATCTTGTCCGCGCTCCACTTCGCGCATCCAATCTCCTGAACGCGTTTGCTCGATGGTCACGGTTCTACGCGCCCCCCAACTCTCCTTTCGCTGCAAGATCATTTTGTATGGCGGCGCTGACTGCGCCGCGAACACAGCATGCGGTGGCTGATTGTAGACTTCAGCTGGCGATGCGTCGGTTTGCCCGCAAACGGCCAACCCAACAAAACTCAGCAAAACAACAATGGCCGTCGCACGTTGGTACATTCGATCACCTCAGGCTTCAATTCACCTCGATCGAGCCTCCATCTCAAGCGCTACTTCGGGATTATCGTTAAGGCGGGGTTGATGCTACCCCATCATCTTCCCAGGGTTCATCACCCCCGCCGGGTCAAGCTCGCGCTTCACCGCTTTGAGCACACCGATCCCGGTAGAACCCTTCTCCGCCTCCAGCCACGGCACGTGGTCTTCGCCGACGCCGTGGTGATGCGTGATCGTGCCGCCAGCGCGAACGATGGCGTCGGAGGCAGCGCCCTTGATGACGCGCCATTGGCCGATCGGATCGTTCAAATCGCGCGGCCAAACGTAGGTGAAATAGAGGCTGGCGCCGTCGTGGTAGGCGTGGCTGATATGCGCGAGCACAATGCCGTGCGCGCCTTTCGTCGGCGCCTTCGCGCGCATCGCCTCATCGAGCGCGCCGCGCACCGCCTTGCACAGCGTATCGATGTTCGACCACGTCGTCGCCGTCTCAAGCGTGTCGACGCCGAGCCCGCGATCCATCATCGGGTCGCGCGAATAGGGCCCGTGAAAGCGGCCCTGGTACCAACGGTTGGCGGGTGAGCGTCCAACGCCGATGCCGCCGCACGCACGAATGATTTTGCGCGCAGCAGCGATGCCGTAGTCCACGCGATCTTGCTCGCCCTCGAACCCCAAGATCATCGCGCACGGCTTTTCGCCCATGCCGCGCGCACTCAAATAGCGCGCCTGAAGCTTGTCCGTGAACGTCGGTTCGGCGCCAGCTTTCCCGAACGCTTGGAAGAAATAAGTCTCGTCCGGATCGGAAAGCCGCATCGTCGATGTCGGAAGCTCAGCCTGCACCATGCGGCGAACCGCCTCCGCGCCACGCGCGAAATCCGGGAACAGATAGGCCGAGTAGTCGCTCGCCTCCGGCACCGGATGAATGCGCACGGTGGCCTCCGTGATCACGCCGAACGCGCCTTCCGAGCCCACGATCAGCGCGCGCAAGTCCGGCCCCGCGGCGGACGCGGGCAGGGCAGGCAGCCGCCAGAGCCCCTTCGCCGTCGCAACGGACGCACCCGCAAACCAATCGCCCGCACGGCCATAGGCGTTCGATTGCTGCCCTGCGCCCGACGCCGCGATCCAACCGCCCAACGTCGAAAACTCGAACGACTGCGGATGGTGTCCGAGCTTGAAGCCTTGGGCGGCAAGCGCCTTCTCAAGATCGACGCCGTAGATGCCGGCCTCCGCCGTCGCGGTCAGCGACGTCTTGTCGATCGAGATGAACTTGCTCAACGCCGTGAGGTCGAGCGCGATCACCGCGTCGAACCCCTTCGCCGATCCGGTGAGCCCGCCGACGACGCTGGAGCCGCCCGCGAACGGCACAACCGCGACACGCTCGGCCGATGCCCACGCCAGAACACGCACGACCTCATCGCCCGTCTTCGGATAGACGACCGCATCGGGCGCGTCCGAAAGATCGCCCACACGCAGATTCAAGAGATCGAAGTAGCTCTTCCCCCGCGCATGCGACGCGCGCTCAAACGTGTCGTCGCGAACCTCAGCGATCGCAGCCAGCGCCGCGCGCTTCGCGCCAAGCCGCGGCGCCGCCAATGTTACCTCTTCCAATTTCTTTGCCGGCGTCTGCGGCAACGGCCCGGTGCCGAGCGCTTGCGCCATCCACCCGAACGCAGCCTCGCGCCCTTCGAGTGGGTTGTGCGCCTTTACCCAGCCCCACCCGTTCCAGCGCATATCCTTGCGATCAACCGGCATTCGCTCTCCAATCAATAGGGACGAAAACTATGCTCGGAACTTGAGCGCTTTCGGCAGCACTTCGAACATCGCAGGCAAGATGCCCGGCCCCTCGCCGTCGGCTTCGATATAGACGGGCGCGCCCGCCGTCGCTTCAACCGGTGTCGCGATCACCGACTTGCCGCGGAACACGCGCACGTTCGGGTTGTTCACATGCGCGCCGGTCTTGAGGTCCTGCAGCGACTTCAGCGCGCTGCCGATCGGCGCATCCTGCATGATGATCACGTCGAGCAGCCCGTCGTCCGGCGCCGCATCGGGCGCGACGCGCATGCCGCCGCCGAAGAACTGCCCGTTGCACACCGCGCATGTCGAAAGCAACACGACCTCGTCGAACACGTTATCGACCTTCAGCCGCACAGGCTTGGCCTTGTAGCTGAACAGAGAGGTCAAACTCACCCACGTGTAAACGAACCCGCCCAACACGCCCTTCAGCTTCGACCGGTTCACGCGATCGACCACGTGCCCGCTCAAGCCGAAGCTCGCGATGTTCGCAAAGTGCCGCGAGCCCGTCTTGCCGTCCGGTGTCACGAACGTGAAGCGGCCGACGTCGATGCGGCGAACGCGACCCTCCGCGATCCGCTCCAGAGACGCGTCGAACCCCGCCTCGATATCGAACGTCTTGCGGAAGTCGCCACCGGTGCCGAGGTTGAGCAGCGCGAACTCAGCTTCCGGATTGATCGCCTGTCCGTTCTGGAAGAAGCCGTTCACGACCTCATTGATCGTACCGTCGCCGCCGACCGCGACCACACGCTCATACCCGTCGTGCAGCGCGTGCGTGGTGATGCGCATCGCATCCATTGGCGCGTTGGTCAGCGCAACGGTGATCGGCCCCGCAACCTCGGCAAGCCGCTCGGCGATCGACTGCGCGTCGCGCCCCGTCTTGCCGCCAGCCGAGCGCGGGTTGATGACCGCCAGAGTTTTCATGCGCGCCCCAAAGCCTCGTAGCGCCAACCGATCGACGCCACTTGTCGCTTCTTCTCGTCGTCGCTCCAGCCGAGCATCTGGCCCATCAGGCCCGCAACGCCGTCGACGGCGGAAGGCTCCAAGGGTCCCAGTGTGCCGAGCCCGGTGCGCCGGAACAAAACGTCGTCGAGCGTCAGTGCCATCTCGGATCGTACGGCGAAGGCGACTTGCGCGGCAATATCCGGCAGCCTCTGCGAGACCGTGTTGAGCAGCGATTTGTCGTCGTTTCCGAGCGCCAAGACCTCGACCGCACGCGCGCCGTAGTTGCGCGCCAAGTTCTGGGCGATGGAAGGCGAGGGCGCGGCGAGCTTCTCGACGAACGGCTTGAACCGCCCCGTCGACCCCGGCAACCCCACATCGCCCGTATCGCAAGCTTTACCCCCGCCGAGCTTCGCTGCAATCTTGTCGACGCATTTCTCCGCGTTGTCGCGCGACGTCGTCCACTTCCCGCCGATCGCCGAGATCAAGTTCGAAGGCCCGCCCTCCGCGCCGTGATCGACAAGCTCCGCACGCCGGCTCGCGTTGTAACTGTCCTTCGATCCGCTATCGACCAGCGGCCGCAGGCCCGCATACGCGTAGTGCACGTGCTCGCGCGCGAGTTTCAGCGTCGGCAAAGCTTCGTTCACATAGGCAAGATAATCGACGATCTCGCCCTCGCTCACCTTCAACGCATCGGGCTTGTCCGAGAACACCGTATCGGTCGTGCCGATGATCGTGTGATCGCGCCACGGCAACACGAAGATGTGCCCGCCCTTGTGGCTGACCGCCAGCGCATGCCCATTCGTGAGTTTATGCGTAACGATGTGAATACCTTTCGAGCGCATCAGCTTGTGCGAAGCCTCGCCGCCCGAAATCAACTCCAGCAACCGGTCCGCCCACGGCCCCGCCGCGTTCACGAAGAGCCGCGCCTTCACGACCGCTTCTTCGCCCGACACCGCATCGCGCACCCGCACCGAAGCGACGCCGCCATTCGCGCTCTCGAACGCAACCGCCTCGGCATAGTTCGCAACCACCGCGCCGTTCGCCACCGCGTCGATCAAGCACTCAAGCCCAAGCCGCTCCGGCGAATACATCTGGCAGTCGTGATAGAGCAGCGCACCCGCCAACCCTTCGCGCGCAATCGCAGGCTCAAGCCGCTGCGCTTCCGCCGCCGAAATCGCGCGATGCCCAGCCATATGCTGGTCCGGATCGTCGAGCCGGTTGCGATCGAACGCGAGCAGGTCGTAGACGGTCAAACCCGCGCCGATAAACCAACTCTCCGCCGCACTCTTCACCGGCAGCATGAACTGCAGCGGATAGACCATGTGCGGCGCGATCTTCTCCCACACGCGCCGCTCCTTCAGCGACTCGCGAATGAGCCCGAACTCGAATGTCCGAAGATAACGCAGGCCCCCGTGCACCAGCTTCGATGAGCCCGACGACGTCCCGCAGGAGAAGTCGCGCTTCTCCACCAGCGCCACCGAAAACCCGCGCCGCGCCGCATCCCGCGCGATGCAAGCCCCGGTGATCCCGCCGCCAATGATGGCGATGTCGAACGTCGCGTTAAGCGCCCGGAAATTGCGTTGCATGGACCTGCGGGGAAATGGCTGCTTCCCGCACTCCTTATATAGGCGTGGGCGCCCTGTCACCCCTCGCCTTGTCGCGGGCGCTTTTGTAGGCTGACGACAATCGCCATTCACCAAACGGATCACACGCCCATGCCCCAAGTCAAAGCGAACGGCCTCTCCTTCGAAGTCGAATCCTTCGGTCGCGAAACCGACCCGACAATCCTGCTCGTCATGGGTTACTCGGCACAGCTCACGCGCTGGCCCATGGCGATGTGTCAAGGTTTGGTCTCGCACGGCTATCGCGTCGTGCGTTTCGACAACCGCGACGTCGGCCTCTCGGAGAAGCTTGAGAGCCTGGGCCGCTTCAACGCGATGGAGGCGTTCGCGAAAGTGGCGTCCGGCCAGCCGCTCGCGAGCCCCTACCTCTTGAAAGACATGGCCGCCGACGCCGCCGGCATCTTGGACGCGATGAAGATCAAACGCGCGCACGTCGTCGGCGCCTCGATGGGCGGCATGATCGCGCAGATGATGGCGCTGAACCATGCAGACAAACTCCTAAGCATGACCTCGATCATGTCGTCGACCGGACGTCCCGGACTTCCGGCAGGCACGCCGGAGGCGATGGCCGTGCTGACCACGCCGCCCGCAAACCTCGAACGCGACACGCGCATCGCGCACGCCATGAAAGTCTGGCGCATCATCGGCAGCAAGCCGCCTTACGCCTCGACCGACGCCGAACTCCGCGCGCAAGCCGAACAAGACATCGACCGCACGCCGTATTATCCGGACGGCATGGCGCGTCAGCTGGTGGCGATCCTCGCGTCCGGCCCGCGCCACGAGTTGCTGAAGGCCGTGAAGACGCCGACGCTCGTCATCCACGGCGTCGACGATCCGCTTGTCAACGTTGAAGCGGGCAAAGACACGGCCGCCAGCATCCCCGGCGCGCGGCTGAAACTGATCGACAAGATGGGCCACGACATACCGCCGAAACTCGTGCCCGTGCTCGTGCGCGAGATCGCGGACTTCACCGCCGAAATCGACGCGAAAGCGGCTTGAGCCATGCGCGTCAAAGCGAACGGTACCGAAACCGAAGTCGAAATCACCGGCCCCGACGCCGGTCCGCCGCTCGTCATCATTCAAGGCTACGCGTCGCAAATGACGTCGTGGCCGGAGGAATATCATCAAGCGCTGGCCGCGGCAGGCATCCGCGTCATCCGCTTCGACAACCGCGACACGGGCCTCGGCCACAAGCACCACGGCATCATCCCCGATATGCGCGCCGTCGCCGCCGCGATGAAGGACGGCACGAAACCGCCGGTCCCCTACACGCTGATCGACATGGCCGACGACGTCGCGGCCCTGCTCGACGCGCTCGGCATTCAATCCGCGCACATCTCCGGCGCCTCGATGGGCGGAATGATCGCGCAACTCGTCGCCATCCGGCATCCGGAAAAAACCCGCAGCCTCATCTCGCTGATGTCGACGACGAGCGATCCGTCGCTCCCGCGCTCGGACCCCGCCGCGCAAGAAGCGCTGATGGCAAGACCGCCCGCGGAAGACAAAGACAGCGTCGCCGATCACGCCACGAAAACGCGCCTCGTTATCGGAAGCCCGGGCTACCCCGAAGACCAAGCACAGGTCCGCGCACGCTTCGCCATGAACTACGACCGGAGTTACTACCCGCAAGGCGCGATCCGTCAGTGGGCCGCGGTCATGGCGACACCTCCGCGCACTGAGCAACTGAAGAAGCTGAACGTCCCCACACTCGTCATCCACGGCGACGCAGACATCCTGATCAAACCCGAAGCCGGCCGTCACACCGCCGAATGCATCAAAGGCGCCGAGCTCAAGATCGTTAAGGGCTGGGGCCACAACATGCCGATCGCGGCAGTCCCCGACATCGCAGGCCCGATCATCGACTTCATCCGCCGCGTGGAAGCGGGCTAGCGGCCAAATCTTGTCAGCCCTGACACAACTTCGCGTGCGCCGACAAACTTCCGAACATTTTGACCCTCAACGTGCGGGTCCATAAGGGGAAAGCCATGCCGACCGCACACATCGTCCGCGCCTTCACGTTTCTGCTCTTGCTCAGCATCGTCGCCGCGGTGGCGCATGCTGTGCCTGCGGGCGAACCGCGCGCCAAGGCCATCGTCGAGGCGCTCTCGACGGGCGACCCCGCGATCTACGAGAAGGCGGCGCAACAAAACTTCACGCCCGCCATGCTCGCGCGCCGCACGCCTGAGGCCCGGGCGGACATGGTCAAAACCGTGCACGAAGACTTCGGCACGCTCGAAATCGACGCGATCACGGCCGACGCAGATGGTCTGCACATCGCGACCCACGGCAAAGGCGGCAAGAAGCTGCGCCTCACGTTCGTCTTCGACAGCACGCCGGAGGCGCGCATCCAGAGCATGAGCATCGAAATGGGTGGAGGCGACGGTCCCGCCGTAAAGCTGCCGCCGCTCAATCTGACGGGTTCGATGAGCGACGCCGACCGCGCCACCGCGCTCGACGCATGGATCGCCCCGCTCGTCGGGCGCGACGCGTTCGCAGGCGTCGTGCTGCTCGCGCGCGACGGCAAGCCCGTTTTCCTGCGCGCCTATGGCCCGGCCGACCGCGAGAAGAAAATCGCGGCGAGCGAAGACACGATCTACAACATCGCCTCCATCGGCAAAAAGTTTACGCAGACCGCGATCGCAAAGCTGCTGCAGGACGGCAAGCTGAAACTCACGACCACGATCGTCGACGTGATCCCGGATTATCCGAACGCCGTGTCGCGCACCGCCACCATCGACCAACTCGTCAACATGAAAGGCGGCATCGCCGATTTCTTTGGCCCGGGCTTCGACAAGGTCGACAAGACGAAGCTGAACTCGAACCACGCCTATTTCGAATACGTCTCGAAGCTGCCGCCGCTGTTCGCCCCCGGCGCGCAGGAGCAATACTGCAACGGTTGCTACGTGGTTCTTGGCGAAATCGTCGAACGCCTCACCCACACGCGGTTCGAGGATTTCGTGCAGCGCACGGTCTTCACGCCCGCCGGCATGGCGCGCACCGGCTACTTCAACACAGCAAACCTTCCCGCGAACACCGCGATCTCCTACGGCCACATCCGTGGCCCGAACGCGCCTTACGAAAACACGCGGCCCTTGCACGGCGCCACGGGCTCGGGCGCAGGCGGCGTCTATTCCACGGCGAAGGATCTGCTCGCCTTCGACGAAACGTTGCGCGCCGGCCGCCTCGTCGATGCGAAGACGACCGCATGGGTGCTACGTGGCGAACCGGCCACCGGTCGCAACCAAACGCCGATGGGCATCGGCGGTGGTGGTCCGGGTACGAACGCGGTACTCGAATCGGGCGGCCAATGGACCGTCATCGTCACAGCGAACGTCGATCCGCCAGTTCCTGAAACCGTGGGCGTATCGATCGCGCGCGCCTTGGCACGTTGAGACAAAGAGGGTAGGGCTCTTCGTCAGGAGAGCCGCCTCATGAAAATCTTCATCACTGGCGCGTCCGGCTTCGTCGGCGGCGCGTTCGTCAAGGCTTACGCGAAGACGCACGCCATCACCGCCATGTCGCGCTCCGAGAAAAGCGACGCCGTGATCAGCGCGCTCGGCGCCACGCCCGTGCGCGCAGCCTTGGGCGAAGTGCGCACCGAACAGCTGAAGGGCTTCGACGCCGTCATCCACTGCGCCGCGTATGTGGAAGAATGGGGTCCGTGGGACGACTACTGGCGCGTCAACGTCGACGGCACAAAGGAACTGCTCGTCGCGGCGAAAGGCGCCGACGTCGCCCGCTTCATCCACATCGGAACTGAAGCCGCGCTCTTCTACGGCCAACATATGCGCAACGTGGATGAGCACGAACCGCTCGCGCTCGACTCGCCCTATCCGTATTCGCGCACGAAAGCGCACGCGGAAAAAGCGGTGCGAGAAGCGAACGACCCCGGCGCCGGCTTCACCACCATCGTGCTCCGCCCCCGCATGATCTGGGGCGAAGGCGACCAGACGATCCTACCCGTCGTGAAGGCGATGGCTGAGAAGGGCCAGTTCGCCTGGATCGACGGCGGCCGCAACATTACGTCCACGACGAACATCGCAAACCTCGTCCACGCCATGAACTTGGCGCTTGAGCGCGGCAACGGCGGTGAAGCCTACTTCATCCTCGACGCCGAAAACCCGGTCGTCTTCCGCGACTTCATGACGAAGATGATGCAAGCCGCGTCCATCCCGGTGCCGGCGCGCGCCGTTCCCGGCTGGCTCGTCCGCGCCGTTGCCTATGCCGGCGAAACCACGTTCCGCGGCCTAGGCCTCACCGCCAAGCCGCCGCTCACCCGCTTCACGGCCAACATCATGAGCCGCGACTGCATCCTCAGCGACGCGAAGGCGCGCGTACAACTGGGCTACACGCCGCCGGTGGCGATGGAACAGGGCCTCGAAACGCTGAAACGCTCGCTCGCCTGACTTTGGCCTTCAAACGGCCACGCTGTTCGAATCGAATTGGTTCCTATAAGCCCGCTCATCCACTGAACGCGCGGCGAAAAGGAAAATGAGCATGCGTCGAGTCCTATTGAGTTTGACGGCCCTCCTCGCACTCACGGCATGCGGGCCGGGGAAGACGGACGGCTGGACGCAAACGACCAACGCCGATGAAGTCGCGCTCTCCAAACAAGAAGCGCCAGACATGCAGCCCTTCCGCCTCGTCTGCACGAAAACCGGTCGCGCGCTCACACTGTCGGCCGGCGTCAAGCAAGTCGCCTTGTCGAACATGGCGCCACCGTTTGCTGTGGTGTTGTCCGGATCGACGTTCCCGGCCGAACTGGTGCCCGGATCGGACGGCGCCACGACGTTCTCGGTGACCACGCCTCTAACGGGCGCCGTACTTGTCGCCATGCGCGACGCGACGACCGCGCGCATCTCCGTCAACGACGGCTATGCGTTTGCGGAATCGGCAATCGATCAAGGCCAAGTCTTCGAAAAGTTCGCCGCCGACTGCGCCGCACTGACCGGCGTTGCAGCGCAGCCGTAACGGGAAGCCACGCGCATGAAACACATCGCATCGATGGCGCTCGCTGTGTCGCTGGCATGTGTTCTGCCCGGACACGCCACCGCCGCCCCGGCACCCGCGTTGGGTGTCAGCGGTTACATGATCCCGAACGCCGACGGCACCGCGTCCTTCGAATTCCGCGTGGCAAACGACCGTCCGGACATCACCGTGACCGGCTTCACCGTGACCGTCGCCTTCTACGACCGCACGATCAAAGCCGAGAACAAGCTCGCCGAATACCACTGGTCTTTCTTGAGCGAAGTCCCACCGAACCAACAGCTTCTGGAATATGGTGTCCTCGACGCAGAGAAAGTGGCCGATCTGAAAAAACGCCACGCGACAGGTCACGCCAGCGCGGACTCACTTTCAACTGCCGTCTACACCTATGAAGTGAAAGTCGACTCGCAGGCGGCGCCCGCTCATTAACTCTGCGCCGTCACCAAGTTCGCGTCGCGCGCAAGTCGCCACTGCCCGTCAGCTTCTTTGCGCAGGATGGTCAGTGTGTAGCCCGCGCGATGCATCGTGGCGCCGCCGGGCGGTGTCACCTTGATCTCGATGCGATTGCGGATGAAGGCCCAGCTGCCCATAAGCTGAAGCTCCTGTATGTCGCTCGTGCCTTCAAAGCGCACGCCGCTCATGCCCTTCTGTGCCGCGGCGAACGCAGCCTTGCCGAACGGTTCTTGGCCGGCAACCGTGAACACGACGTCGTCCGTCATCAGGTTGAGCACGGTGGCCGTGTCGCCGCGCTCGGTCGCTTCCATCCACGTTTGCACCACTTGCCGGATTGCGCGTTCGTCGTCTGTCATTGCGGGCACTCCTGGGGAGGTAACTCAAGAACGCGCGAGACGTTCCGCCTTGTGGTCCTTGAACGCCATCACAATCGCGAGCGAAAGCGCCAACTGCCAGGGTAGATAAAGCTTCAATACCCATTCCAGGTTCGCGTGCTCGGAATCCTCGGGCAACGTGCCGCTGAAGCCAACCCATCCGAGCGCCGCAAGTGCCAGCGTCGCAACAGCGTAAAGCGCGAGGTGCCGCCGGTCGCGCAGACCCGGCGCCAGCGTTGCGATGAAGGCGAACGTAAATGCTGCGCCGAGCGCGCCGCCCTGGGCGCCGGCGTTGCGCGCGCTCACCTTTCCGATCGGATCATGCACCGCTTTGTCCCGCGCGTAGTCTGCCTTGCACTTCGCGACATCGCCGAAGAAGCAAACCTCAAGCGGTCCCATGTCATAATTTGCGATCGTCGCCGCCGTCGCGTCGAGATGCGCGACCGTCATTCCGCCGCCGACAATCAAAGCACCAACCCAACCGATACGCCCCAAACGGAACAGCGCCACGATCAGCGGTACCGCAAAAAGCGACGTCGCCAAGAAATTGCTCATGAGGTTCCAGTTTTTGAATGGCACGACGCCCGCGAGCAAAAACCCGCCGCAAAAGAGCGCGATGCCGAGCCCCGCCGCCAGCATGGTCTGTATGAGGTAGCGCGGATCACCCCACGCCGCAGGCATCTTTCCGAAACCAGTAGCGGGCATTTGAAGAACCTACTTCGCGTTGGGATCTGCCTGGTGCAATCCGAAAATGTTGCCATCGGGATCTTTGCAATAGGCCACATAGCCGACGCCGGGGATCGCCATTTTGGGCAAAGCTTCACTGCCACCGAGAGAAATCGCCTTGGCGCGGAAGGTGTCGACCGACGCCACGTTGACGGTGCACGCGAACGCGTTGACGGCTTGGCCGTCGGCGGGCTTAGGCCCGCGCCGCTGCAACAGGCCGCCGTTGATGCCGGGCTCGCCGCCTTCGCTGGTGTCGATGAGCCAATAGTCGATGTGGGCCAGGTGCTGCATCTTCCAGCCGAACAGCTCCCTGTAATAGGCGGCAAGCTTTGCGGGTTCGGCCGCGTGAATTTCGAAATGGGCGACGCGTGGCATTGAGGACTCTCCCTTATCGGCGCGTCCTACTCTTTAGCACGCCGGGCACTCAAAGCAGGCGCCCGGCGTATCCCGCGCGCAACAATTTGGGTGGGACCCACTCGCTATTCTCGGGCTGACGCAACTGATTCGACGAAGCCCCAGGGGGATAGACGTGACGAACAAAACGAAATTCTTGGCGTGCGCCGCCGCGCTCGCC
>JANLXP010000877.1:0-13296 GCA_031365165.1 Alphaproteobacteria bacterium | reverse complement strand
GCCCGAAATCCAGTCGACCGCGCAATGCGCGCCACCGGAGACGCGCCCAGGCTGCAGCTACGTCGAGAACATCATCGCGGTGAAGAAGGGCTCAAGCCCCGGCAAGGCGGTCCTCGCCACCGCGCACTACGACAGCGTGCCCGCGGGTCCAGGCGTCGGTGACGACCTGGCAGGCACCGCCGTCATGCTTGAACTTGCGAAGGCGATCTCGAAACGCCCGACGAAGAACGACATCATCTTCCTCATCACCGACGGTGAGGAGTTGGGTCTGCGCGGCGCGATCGCCTTCGCGCAGCGCCATCCGCTGTTCAAGAACGTGGGCATTGTCGTCAACGTCGAAGCCCGCGGCGCCTCCGGCCCCTCGATGATGTTCGAGACCGGCAAGGGCAGTGCAAAGCTGATGGACCTGTTTGCCCGCACGGTTCCCCACCCGCGCGCAAACTCGTTGACCTACGAAGTCTACCAACTGCTGCCGAACGACACGGACTTCAGCGTCTATCGCAGGGCCGCGAACCTCTCGGGCTTCAACTTCGCGTTCTCGAATTCCGCCTCGCTCTATCACTCGCGCAACGACAATCTCGCAAACCTGAACCGCAACACGCTGCAGCATCATGGCGACAACGCTTTCACCGTCGTCACCGCGCTCGCCGAAGCGGATCTCGATGCCTTGAAGTCGGACGCCGACGCCAGCTACTTCGACCTTCACGGTCTGATGATGGTGATCTGGCCCGCGGCCATGAACGTGCCGATTGCGGCGCTGTCGCTCATCGCGATCATCGGCTTGATCCTCGTCCACCGCAGCGCATTTTCGGCGGCAGCTGTCGCGTGGACCGCGCTCGCAATCGTGGGAAGCGGCGTGATGCTTGTCGCCGTCGGCTGGTTGCTCTCGTTTCCGCTCGGCATTTGGCCAGGCGTTCACCCGCTCGACCACCCCGCCCCTTGGCTCGCACGGATCGCGCTGGCCGGTGCCGGCATCGCTGTGTCCCTCACGAACGCAATGCTCGTCGCCGGTCGCGTCGAGATGCGCGCGCTCCTTCTATCGAGCTGGCTCCTGCTCGCAGCCCTAGCACTCGCCATTGCGATCACAGTCACAGGCGCCGCCTACCCGATGATGTGGCCGGTCGCGGCCGTCGCAGTCGTCGGCTGGATCGAAACGCTGACGACGGCGCGTGGCCGCCCCCTCGTGATCACCGCGGCCGTCGGGTTCGCTCTCTCGGCCTTCTTTTGGCTGACGTTCCTGCTGCTCTTGGAACTCGTTCTCGGATTTCATCTAAGCCAGTACAAAATCCTGGTCTTGTTCGCGTTCGTGCTCGCACTGACGCCGCTCTTTGTTTGGGCGCTTGCAGCGAGAGAAGCCCGTTGGAGTTTGGCGGCACTCACCGTCGGCATCGCCGTCGCGGCAATTGGGGCGAGCCTCATGCCGGCCTATGCGCCGAACCACCCGCGCGGCCAGAACATCACCTACTACGACGACGCTACGGGCGCGCCGCGCTGGCTGGTCGACTTCCAAGGCCCCCCGGACGAGGCCTACATCAAGGCGAACGGCTTCTCGGCACCCGCTCCCTATTTGTATGCCGGCCTGTTCCCCCAAGAGGATCGAAGCAAGGCCGCGACCGACCTCAAACTCGAACCGCCGCGCCTCGTGACCGACCAAGTCATGGCGCAAGACAAACTGAAGGTGCTGCGCGGCACGATCAAAGGTGCGCGCGGCGGGCTTTATCTCGCGCTCGCGGTTAGGGGGCAATCGGGGATCCAATCGATCCGCATTGCAGGCCAAGACCTCGTCGGCACGTGGCGCCTCAACCAGGCCGACCCTCTGCTCGTGCGACTGACCGGCTTCGGCACGCATGAAGTCCCGATCGAAATCGTCTTCGACCCGGCGAAGGATCCAAAGCTCATCTTGATCGAGCGCGCGCCCCTTCCCGATGTTCCGGAAGCGCGCGCACTAACGGCGGCTCGCGCAGCCGACGCGGCGCCCGTTCACAACGGCGACGGCGCTGTCGTCGTGCGGCAATACGGATTGAATGCGATGTCCCTGCAGATCACGCCGCAACCTTAGGCGGTTGTCGGCGTCTCTTTGTCGGCGTCCTTGAGTTCGTAACGTTCGAACAGCGGCGCCTGCGTCAGGATGAAGATAAAGGTCAGCGCCGCAAGCCCGGCGAACTTGAACCAAAGCCACGTCTCGAACGAGTACGTGAACGCGACCCACACGTTCAACACAGCCATCACGCCGAAGAACACTGCCAAGCGCCAGGTGAACTTCCGCCAACCCGCGTCGGTCAGCTTGAATGCGAACTCGGCAACGTCGCGAAGCACAAGACGATTCATGAGAAGGCTGACGACCAAGATGCCGGTCACCGTCACGTAGTAGATCGTGGGCTTCAGCTTGATGAAGAGATCGTTCTGCAACCAGATGGTAAGCCCGCCCAGAATAACGACGAACACACCGCTGAAAATCATCAGCGGAGAAACCTTTCCGCCCAGCGCGTAGGAAAGCCCACCGGCGATCACGGTCGCGACGATGAATATGCCTGTCGCCCAATAAACGCCGAACGCGTAGTAGGACACCAAAAAGATGACGAGGGGCCCGAGGTCGAGCGCGAGTTTTTTCAGGGGATTCATGGCGGCAACATAGTCCCCTTCGCCTAAACGGCGCCAGAACGCGGATCGCTCATCCATCACGTTTTCGCGTGTTGTGATGCTTGTGAATCACGCGTCACCGCGACAGGTGTCACGCTGGAAACCATGACGAATGCTGAAGAATTGGGGTGCAAATCGCTAGGCTGCGAGTCCCACGAGCGCGCGCGCGAAACTCTCTGCGTCAAACGGTTGCAGGTCGTCGGCGCCTTCGCCGACGCCAATGTAATGCACAGGCAGGTCGAATTTTTCGGCGATCGAGACCAAGATCCCGCCGCGCGCTGTGCCGTCGAGCTTCGTCATCACGAGCCCCGTGATTCGTGCCGTGTCGCGAAACACCTCGGCCTGCGCGACCGCGTTCTGACCTGTTGTTGCGTCAAGCACCAGAAGCGCGCTGTGCGGTGCATCCGGGTCGAGCTTCTTGATCACGCGCACGACCTTCTCGAGCTCCGCCATCAAGCCGGCCTTGTTCTGCAATCGTCCGGCGGTGTCGATCAGCAACACGTCGAAACCGTCGGCACGCGCCTTCTCGAACGCCTCGAAGGCAAGGCCCGCCGCATCCGCACCAATCTCTTTCGAGATAACGGGCGCGCCCGTCCGCTCGCCCCAAACCTTCAGCTGCTCGACTGCCGCCGCACGAAACGTATCGCCGGCCGCCATCATGACCTTCAGCCCTTCGGCGCGGTATTTCTGCGCCAGCTTGCCGATCGTCGTCGTCTTACCGGACCCGTTCACGCCCGCGACTAAAATCACATGCGGCTTCAACGCGGGCCGGATCAGCAAAGGCCGCGACACGCGCCGCAGGATCTTCGAAACCTCCTCGGCCAAGACCGCGCGAATTTCCTCTTCGCCAACATCTGAATTGAACCGCGTGCGCTTGATCTCGGCCACAACATCCGCCGCAACCTTCGCGCCCATATCCGCGCCGATGAGAAGCTCCTCGAGTTCGTCGAGCGCGGCCTGGTCCAACCGCTTGCGCGTGAAGACCTTCGTGATCCCCTGCGTCAGAGACTGCGCCGATCGCGAAAGCCCAGCCTTTAGCCGCGCGAAGAACCCGGGCTTCTTGCCCTCGCTCTCGCTCACTATGCGGCCTCCGCATAGGCGTAGCGTGCATCCGCATCGACGACCCGCGCACGCACGAGCGTCCCGCCAGCAAACGAACGGCCAAGCTTCACCGGCGCAAACGTCGGACCGCGCGCGATGTCGCCTCTTTCGACCAGCACTTCGACATCGTGGCCCTTCAACGACGCAAGGTGCCGCTCGAGGGCCGCAGCACCAGCCGCGCGAAGACGCGCCGCGCGTGCTTTGACGATATTGCCGTTTAATTGCGGCATCCGCGCAGCCGGCGTCCGCTCGCGCGCCGAAAACGGAAACACGTGTAGGTAGGTGAGCCCACACGCCAGCACATGGTCGAGCGTCGCCTCGAACATCGCGTCCGTTTCCGTCGGAAACCCCGCAATCAAATCCGCGCCGAAAACGATGTCGCTGCGCCGTGCCCGCAGCGCATCGCAGAACGCCACGGCTTGCGCGGTCGTATGCCGGCGCTTCATGCGCTTCAAGATCATGTCGTGCCCGGCCTGCAGCGACAGATGAAGATGCGGCATCAGCCGCGTCTCGCTTGCGACCAGGTCGATCAGCCGTTCGTCGCACTCGGCAACATCAAGCGACGACAGCCGAAGCCGCGGCAAGTCCGGCACCAGCGCCAGAACCTTCTCGACGAGCGAACCGAGCTTCGGCGAGCCCGGCAAATCCGCGCCATAGGCGGTAATGTCCACGCCGGTCAGCACCACCTCGCGAAAGCCGTCCGCGACCAGCATCCGAATTTGCTGCACGACTTCGCCGGCCCCAACACTGCGCGAAGGCCCGCGTCCATAGGGAATGATGCAGAATGTACAGCGATGATCGCAGCCATTCTGAACTTGTACGAACGCCCGCGCGCGCCCGTCGAATCCGGCAATCAGATGCGAAGCCGTTTCCTTCACCGACATAATATCGTTGACCGTGACACGCTCGCGCGGCACGTCGAATGCGTAAGAGCGCGCTTCCAACTTGTCGGCATTGCCCAACACCTGATCGACTTCAGGCATCGCCGCAAACGTCGCGGGCTCCGTCTGCGCAGCGCAGCCGGTCACGATCACGCGCGCCAGCGGGTTCGCGCGCCGAGCCTTGCGAATCTCCTGCCGCGCCTGGCGCACAGCTTCGGCGGTGACCGCGCACGTGTTCACGATAACTGCGTCTTGCAGACCTGCCGCGCGCGCCTTGTCGCGAATGACTTCCGACTCATACGTATTGAGGCGGCAGCCCAGCGTGATCACGTCCACGCTCATGAGGCATCGTCCGCGAAGTAGCGGTCGGCGAGTTCGCCGGTAAAGTTGAGTTCCGTCGGTCCCGTCATCAACACGTGGTTGTCGTCGCGCCACTCGATGTCGAGCGGTCCACCGTCGAGCACGATCTTGACCTTGCGGTCGGAAAGCTTCCGCCGTGCTGCGGCAACCGTCGTCGCACATGCGGCCGATCCACACGCCAGCGTCATCCCAACGCCGCGCTCCCAAACGCGAAGGCGAATCTCACCCTTGGATTTCACTTGCGCCAGGCTGATATTCGTCCGCTCCGGAAACAGCGGATGATGCTCGATCATCGGCCCGATTTTCTTCAGGTCGTGCGCCTCTGCGTTCGCGACGAAGAAGATGCAGTGCGGATTACCCATGTTGACGGCCGACGGCCCAGACAGAACCGGCGCGTCGATCGGGCCGAGTTGGATATCAAGCGTTCGGGTATCCATCCGCTCGGCGAGTGGAATGTCTTGCCAGTCGAGCTTCGGCTCGCCCATGTCGACGGTGACCCGCCCGTCGGTTGTGCGGCGGCATGTCAGCAGCCCGCCATCGGTCAGAAGAGACAAGGAGGACTTGCCCGATTCCTTCAACAACAAATCGGCGACGCACCGCGTGCCGTTTCCACAGGCCTCCGCAACGCTGCCGTCTGGATTCCAAATGCGCATGACGGCATCACCCGCACCGCTGGCAGGCTCGATCACCAGCAACTGATCGAAGCCGACGCCGCGATGCCTGTCGCCGATACGTTTCGCCGCCGCCGCGCCGATTTTCAACCTTTGCGCGCGTGCATCGACGACGACGAAGTCGTTGCCCAGACCGTTCATTTTGTAAAACGCGACGCTCATGGGCCGTTATATGGCATTCGTGCCCACAACTGGCGAGCCCCTGTCGCTACTACTTTTGCGCACGGGATGGCGGCCGAACGTCTCAGCGCGCCGGAAAATTTTCCCCTACTCCCGTCACTCGCGCGTGGTGTGGTCCTTAATCTCGCGTGATAAAACAGATTCCGCGCGGGGTTTGGGGCGCGACTGGGTTTCGAGTGCGAAGGTCCGGAGTGCTTGATGCGAGTTGTGGCCTCGTTGGCGGGAGCGTTGCTCTCGGTCATTTTCTGTTGGATCGCAGTCGGCGCTACGACCGACCCGTTCCTCTGGCTTGAGGACGTCCGCGGTCAACGCGCGCTCAAATGGGTCCGCGCCCAAAACGAACTAACCTTGCGCTCCCTGCGCAGCGACGACGGCTACAGCGAAGCGCTCGCTGACGCCGCGGCGATTGTGGCTGCCAAGGATCGCATTCCCTACGGCAGCCTGGCCGCCGGCTGGGTGCACAATTTCTGGCAGGATGAGCGCCACCCGCGCGGTGTCTGGCGCCGAACCCAGCTCATCGATTACCGCGACAACGATCCCGACTGGGAAACGCTGATCAATCTCGACGCACTCGCCGCTTCCCAGGGCCAAGATTGGTCGTGGCGCGGCACCGAGTGCCTTCCGCCGGCTTACGAGCGATGCCTGATCCGCCTCTCCAGCAACGGTGGTGACACGATCATCGTGCGCGAATTCGACGTCGCCTCGAAGTCGTTCGTGCGCAATGGCTTCGACATCGGCGACGCTAAGACGGAAGTGTCGTGGGTCGACCTCAACACCGTCGTCGTTGCCACGAACTGGGGCAAAGGTCCGCACGCGCCCGGCACGCCGCGTACGGTGAAGCTGTGGAATCGCGGTGAGGCCATCGCCGACGCGAAGACCGTGTACAGCGGCAAGCCCGGCGATGTCGACGTGCGCCCCGCCGTCTACTTCGACGCAAAAGGCAACGCGGAAATTTTCATCGTCCGCAGCGGCGCCGAAAACGAAGTCCTCTACGTCGATGCCAACTCGCGCGTCACGCCGATCGACGTGCCGCGCCACCTCGAGTTCAAAGGATTCCACAGCCGCCAGCTTTTGTTCCGCGCAACGCGCCCCTGGCAAGCCGGTGGAACGACGTTCGAGCAAGGCGCGCTCGTCGGCTTCTCGCTCGATGAGTACCTCGGCAACGGCGGCACGATTCCAGCCGTGAAGGCGCTCTTCACGCCGGATCGGCGCGTCGCGATCACCGACGTGACGCTCGGTCGTGATGCAGTTTATCTGACGCTGCTCGACAATGTGAAGGGTCGCGTCAACCAGGTGACCTATGACGGCCGCCAATGGCTCTGGCGCCGCATGACGTTGCCCGATAACGGCAGCGCCGAAGTGATGAGCGCAAGCCCTGTCGACGCAGAAGTGCTGATCAAATACGAAAGCTTCCTCACGCCCGACCGGCTCTACATTGCGACCTCGGGCAAAGTTCCAAGGATCATCAAGTCGCTGCCCGATCGCTTTGACGCCAACGGCGTCGTGGTCGCCCAATACGAAGCCGTCTCGGACGATGGAACACACATCCCTTATTTCTTCATCCGCAGAGACGGCGCGCACGGTAAAACGCCGACGCTGCTTTACGCTTATGGTGGCTTCCAAGTTTCGACGACACCTTGGTACTGGTCGACGGCCGGTAAACTCTGGCTCGAAAAGGGCGGCGCCTACGCCGTCGCGAACGTCCGCGGTGGTGGTGAGTTCGGCCCTGGTTGGCATGAAGCGGCAACGCGCGAACGCCGCCAAACCAATTTCGACGACCTCGCAGCCGTCGCGCGCGACATGATCGCAAGGGGCTTCACCACCCCGCGCCACCTCGGCGTCATCGGTTCCTCGCAAGGCGCGCTGCTGGCGACGGGCGCGTTCGTGCAGAACCCAGAGCTCTTCAACGCAGTCTCTGCGCAACTCCCGCTGACCGACATGTTGCGCTACAAGCGCCTCTCGTCCGACGGCGCCAACCTCGTCGCCGAATACGGCAACCCCGACGACCCGCGCCAGCGCGCCATCATCACGCGCTGGTCGCCGTACCAAAACGTCCGCGCCGGCGTCACGTATCCGCGCGCGTTCTTCCTGACCGCGACCCGCGACGAACGCATCCACCCCGGCCACGGCCGCAAGATGGCGGCAAAGCTCGACGCACTCGGCCAACCCACGCTCTACTTCGAAGCCCCCGACACGACCGGCACCCGCGCCGAACAACTGGCGCTGACCTTCACCTATTTCCGCCAGCAGCTGATGGAATAAGGCCAATTTGCCGCCGCCGGGGCGCTCGCGCCTACATTGACTCGCCCTGGGGGAAACCCTAGGTTCCGCGCCGATTTCCAAGGATCGACTGAATGCCGATCCGCCCTGGCCATGAGGCTGGGGTCAACGTCCGCCAGCGCGTTGCGCCCGCGGGCGCGATAGGCATTTGGCAAAACGCTTGAAAGGCGTGAATGTTTGAAGCTCTGACCAATCGCTTGTCGTCGGTGTTCGACGGCCTCAGGGGGCGCGGCGCGCTGACCGAGGCTGACGTCGATGCCGCGCTGCGCGAAGTGCGTCTGGCGCTCATCGAAGCCGACGTCTCGCTCTCGGTCATCAAAGACTTCCTCGCCAAGGTTCGCGAAAAGGCGATCGGCGCTGACGTCCTGCGCTCCGTCACGCCGGGTCAGCAGATTGTCAAGATCGTCCACGACGTTCTGATCGAGACACTTGGCGAAGAAAGCTCAAGCCTCTCGCTCGACGCGGTGCCGCCCGCCGTCATCATGATGATCGGCTTGCAGGGCTCGGGCAAAACGACGACGACCGCCAAGATCGCGCTCCGCCTCACAAACCGCGACAAGAAGAAAGTCCTACTGGCCTCGCTCGATACGCGCAGACCCGCAGCCCAAGAGCAGGTGAAAATTCTCGGCGAACAGATCGGTGTCGCCACGCTCCCGATCATGGCGGGCCAATCGCCGGCCGACATCGCCCGCCGAGCGCTGCAGGCAGCAAAGCTCTCCGGCTACGACGTGCTGATGCTCGACACCGCAGGGCGCCTGCACATCGACGAAGCGCTGATGGCTGAGATCGCCGAGATCCGCGATCTCTCGCAACCCGTCGAAACCTTGCTCGTCGCCGACAGCCTTTCCGGTCAAGACGCGATCAACGTCGCCAAGACCTTCAAAGAACGCATCGGCATCTCGGGCATCGTGCTCACCCGTATCGACGGCGATGGCCGCGGTGGCGCCGCGCTCTCGATGCGCGCGATCACCGGCGCGCCGATCAAGCTGCTTGGCACCGGCGAAAAAATCGACGCCCTCGAAGACTTCCATCCCCGCCGCATCGCGGGCCGCATCCTGGGCCAAGGCGACGTCGTCAGCCTGGTTGAGAAGGCCGCCGAAACGATCGATCAGGAAAAGGCCGAAGCGCTCGCCAAGAAAATGGCGAAGGGCGAGTTCGACCTCGACGACTTGGCCGAGCAACTTCGCCAGATGCGCCGCATGGGCGGCATGCAAGGCATCATGGGCATGCTGCCGGGCGTCGCGAAGGCGAAGGATCAACTCGCCGCCGCCGGCATGGACGACAAGCTGCTGAAGCGCCAAGAGGCGATCATTCACTCGATGACGAAGCAAGAGCGCACGAACCCCGATGTGCTGAACGGCTCGCGCCGCAAACGCATCGCGAAAGGCTCCGGCGTCGACGTCTCCGAAGTGAACAAGCTCATGAAAATGCACCGCACGATGGCGGATGTGATGAAGAAGATGGGCAAGGGCAAAGGCTTGATGAGCGCGCTGTTCGGCGGCCGCGGGCAGATGCCGCCAGGCGGCGGCTTGCCCGGTTTGGGCGGCGGCGGCATGGGCGGCGCCGGAATGCAGTTGCCTCCGGGCATGAAATTACCGCCGGGGTTCGGCGGAAAACGTTGATTGGTTTCGGATTGAAAGAAGGAAAGTTCAAAGCATGCTGAAAATCAGAATGTCACGCGGTGGCACGAAGAAGCGCCCGTTCTACAAAATCGTCATCGCCGACGCGCGCTGCCCGCGCGACGGCCGCTTCATCGAGCGCATCGGCCATTACAACCCGCTGCTCGCGAAGGATCACGTCGATCGCGTGAAGCTCGACCTCGACCGCGCGAAATATTGGCTGAGCCAAGGCGCGCAGCCGTCGGACCGCATCGAGCGCTTCCTGGTCGATGTCGGCCTCGCGAAGAAGAAGACGCACTTCAACGACCCGCATAAGTCGGCCCCGCGCAAGAAGGCACAAGAACGCCTCGCCGCCGAAAAGAAGGGCGAAGAAGTCGCGGCCTAATCGCCGCGACTTGAGCGAAGCACATGGCGGACAAGCAAATCCTTCTGGGCCGGATCGTCGGCCCCCACGGATTGAAGGGCGAGGTGAAGATCAAAAGCTTCACCACCGACCCGCTCGACATCGCGTCCTATGGACCGTTGGCGACCGGTGACGGCCGCTTGTTCCGCCTCACGAACGTGCGCTTGGCGGGTGACGTGGTGATCGCCGGTATCAAGGGCGTCGCCGACCGCAATCTCGCCGAAGCGCTAAAGGGCCTCGAACTCAAGATCGATCGCGACGAGATGCCGGAAACGGACGACGGCGAATTCTACGAAGCTGATCTCATCGGCCTGGCCGTCTTCGACGAAGGCGGCGACAAGGTCGGCGAAGCGCTGGGCTTCCAAAACTTCGGCGCCGGCGAATTGCTTGAGATCAAGCGCACGACGGGCCGCACAGGCTACGTGCCGTTCGCCGGCAGCATGGTGCCGGAAGTCGACGTCGAGAAAGGCCGCATCGTCCTTTCCGAAACCGGCCTCGCCGTGTTGACCGCCGACGACCCGGGAGCGACGCCATGACCTGGGCCGCAACCGTCCTCACCGTTCAGCCGGAAATGTTCCCGGGCCCGCTCGGCGTATCGCTCAGCGGCAAGGCGCTCGTTGAGAAGCGCTGGTCGCTTGAGATGGTCGACATCCGCAAGTTCGCGACCACGCGTTACGGCTCGGTCGACGACACGCCGGCCGGCGGCGGACCCGGCATGGTGATGCGCGCGGATATTCTCGCCGCCGCAATCGACAGCATCGCACGTGACGGCCGCCCGCTGATCCTGCTCTCGCCGCGCGGCAAACCGCTGACCCAAGCCCGCGCGCGCGAACTCGCGAGCGGCCCTGGCGCGATCCTGATCTGTGGCCGCTTCGAAGGCGTTGATCAACGTGTGATCGACGCGCGCGCGCTCGAAGAAATTTCGATCGGTGATTACGTCCTCTCGGGCGGCGAAATTGCAGCGATGACGCTCATCGACGCGGTGGTGCGCTTGCTCCCCGGCGTCGTCGGCGCCGAGGCCTCGCTCGACGAAGAAAGCTTCGAGAACGGTCTGCTTGAATACCCGCAATTCACGCGCCCCCAAACCTGGGAAGGCCGCGAGATCCCCGCAGTGCTGAGCTCGGGCCATCACAAGAAAATCGCCGAGTGGCGCCGTACGCAGTCGCTCGAACTCACGAAATCACGCCGCCCCGACCTGTGGGAACTCCACATGCGGTCGGCACCAACGAAACACTAAGTTTGGAAAGGACTACGTCATGAATCTCCTGCAAACCCTCGAAGCCGAACAAGTCAAAGCGCTGACGAAAAAGAAGAAGACCGAGTTCGGCCCCGGCGACACCGTCAAGGTGATGGTCAAGGTCGTCGAAGAATCCTTCGACGAAAAGACAAAGCAGGTGAAGCGCCGTGAGCGTCTCCAGGCGTTCGAAGGCGTCGTCCTCGGCCGTCAGGGTCAAGGCCTGAACGAGAACTTCACGGTCCGTAAAATTTCTTACGGCGAAGGCGTGGAACGTATTTTCCCGGTTCACAGCCCGCTCGTCGACTCGGTCGAAGTGCTCCGCCGCGGCCGCGTCCGCCGCGCGAAGCTCTACTACCTGAAGGGCCTGACCGGTAAGAAAGCCCGCATCGTCGAGCGCCAAGATAAGGACCGCGGCGCCGTCGCCGAGGTAGACGCCGCAGAGTGAGCTCACTCACGTTCCGCTTCGCTGAGCGCAAAGACGCGCCGGCGATCGCAGCGTTGATCGAAAGCGGCTACCGCGGCGACGAAAGCCGCCGCGGTTGGACCACCGAAGCGCACCTGATCGAAGGCATCCGCACGTCCGTCGCGGAGATCGAGGCTTATATTGCCGACCCGCACGCCCGCTTCCTCATGGCGTTCGAAGCAGCCACGCTCGTCGGCTGCGCACTGATCAAGAACGAAGGCGGCGAAGGTTATTTCGGCATGTTCACCGTCAAGCCCGCGCTCCAAGGCGGCGGCCACGGCAAACAAATTCTGGCGCACGCCGAGCAAGCAATCCGCGATCTGTGGAACTGCAGCACAGTCGCCATGACCGTCATCTCGATCCGCGAAGACCTCGTCGCCTACTACGAGCGCCGCGGCTACGCGCGCACCGGCACCAAACCCTTCCCCTTCGACCGCGAACCCGGCGCCAAGCGCCAGGACTTCCACTTCGTGGTTCTCTCGAAGCTGTTGTGAAGCGAATTTCGCCTGCGCGGCGAAGTTAGTGTTGACCGCTCACCTTATTTTGACACACCGCTGCGCCCGTGATGCCATCGCGTCAACGCAAGAGGCGCGTCATGTTCGGATTTCTGTTTTCGCCGTACGGTCGCATGTCGCGCAAGACATACTGGCTCAACTGGCTTTTGCCTTACCTTGGCGTCTCCATCGTCACGGCGCTTCTCGACGCGGCAATGTTCCCGGTTGATCCCGAAACAGGCGAACCAACACCGGTCTTCCAGGCGATCATCGGTCTCATCCTGCTCTGGCCGTCGCTCGCGGTCACGACAAAGCGTCTGCACGACCGTGGTATGACAGGTTGGTGGCAGGCAGCTCCGGCGCTCGCCGTGATACCACTCAGTATGGCTTCCTATTGGTACTACACGAACAAGATGAACCCGGGCGCACAGACGACAAATCTCGCGGTCGTCGATCCGACTGTCGGCGCAGTTCTCGTGGTCGGTATCGGCTCGGTGGTCGCCTGGCTTGTCTTCTATCCGCTTGTGAACGCGCTTTTTCTGCGCGGCCAACCCGGCCCGAACAAATACGGCGGCGATCCGCTTGGCGGCGTAGGCGACACGTTCAAGTGAACGCTGCGGGGAACTTCTTGCGATACAGAATGTGCCGCCTGAGCGCATGCCCCACCGGCAGCCGCGGATGATCGAAGTCCTCCGCCGGATCGCGCGTCATGCCGAGCCGCTCCATCACCGACCATGACGGCTTGTTCGCTGCGACCGTGAACGACACGATTTGATCGAGGTTCAAATCTTCGAACCCGGTTCGAAGGACTGCTTTCGCGCCCTCCGTCGCATAGCCCTGACCCCAGTACGCAGGAGCAAGCCGCCATCCAATCTCGATCGCGGGCGTGAACGGCGCTTCGAACCCAACCCGTTGCAGCCCGATATACCCGATCAGCGGCGCGACCCCCGGCGCCTCCGCCGCCCAC
>JANLXP010000800.1:0-6369 GCA_031365165.1 Alphaproteobacteria bacterium | reverse complement strand
GATCCGGGCTTTGAGGTTCAGGCGCGCGAGATTTGTCATCACGCGCTTCGTGCGGTCGAACGCGATGTCGACGGCGATCACGTTCGCGCCGGCCGCCGCGAGTTGCGCGGTCTTGCCGCCGGGCGCTGCGCAGAGATCGATGACGGTCTTGCCTTTGATGGGGCCTAGCAATGCTGCCGGGATCGCAGCTGCTGCGTCTTGGATCCACCACGCGCCTTCGGCATAGCCGGGGAGGTCTTCGATCCGGCCGCCGGTGGCGCGGCGGATCGTGCCGGTGGGAAGCAGCTTCGCGTCGAGCTTGGTTGCCCAAGCTTCCGCATCGGATTTCGCGTTGATGTCGAGCGGCGGTTCGACGGCGTGGGCTTTGGCAATCGCACGCGTCGTTTCTTCGCCGTAAGCCGCGACCCAGTTGTCCCATGCCCAAGGCGGCGTGTTTAGGCGCTCGGCGTCGAGCGTGGGCAGCATCGCCTTGCCTTCAGCGGCGATGCGGCGGGCGACAGCGTTGATCAAGCCTTTGAAATGGCGGGCGCGATGATCTTTGTCGGCCAGGTCGACGGCAGAGCTCACCGCCGCGTGCGGTGCTACATCGAGAAACAACAATTCTGCTGCCGCCAAGCGAAGGATCAGTTCGGCGGGGCCGGAGCGTACTGGTAGCGGTTCGCGCAGAAACGTTGCGATCACGTGGTCGATCTCGCCGAGGTGGCGCAGCGTCATCATGACGATCGTGCGCGCAAAGGCGACGTCCCGCGGTTCGAGCTTTGCTTTCGCGAGCGCCGCGTCGAGCGCTTCGGTCAGCGGACGTTCGTTGAAGAAGACGGCTTGAATCGCCGCGAGTGCTGCAGCCCGCGCGCCGATACCTTGGGCATCACGTTGCTTCGAGCGCGGCTTCAACCCCAAGGTCCGCGGCGCGGGGCCTCTTGTGCGGCGCCGTACATGCCCTGCGCCATTGCCTGCAGCTTCGCGATCCGGTTCTCCGTCGACGGGTGCGTCGAGAACAGGCTGTCGAAGCCGTGACCTGTCAGCGGGTTGACGATGAACATGTGCGCGGTCGCCGGATTACGCTCGGCGTCGGGGTTCACGATGCTCGTTGCGCCCGCCTGGATACGCTCGAGTGCGGAGGCGAGCCAAAGCGGCTGGCCTGCGATCTCAGCGCCGACGCGGTCGGCCTCATACTCGCGCGAACGGCTGATCGCCATTTGCACCAGACCGGCAGCGAGCGGGGCCAAGATCATCAGCGCGAGCGAGCCTACGAGATTGCCCCAGCCGCCGTTGCGGTCGTCGCCCGTGCGGAAGAACATCGCGAAGTTCGCGAGCATGGAGATGGCGCCGGCAAGCGTCGCGGTCACCGTCATCGTCAGCGTGTCGCGATTTTTGATGTGCGCAAGTTCGTGCGCGAGAACACCCGCGAGTTCCTCACGCGAGAGACGTTGCAGAATTCCGGTCGTGACGGCCACCGCGCCGTGCGCCGGATCGCGCCCGGTCGCGAATGCGTTCGGCTGGGGGTTTTGCATCACGTAGACGCGCGGCATCGGAATCTGCGCGCGGCGCGCCAACTCCGCCACGAGCCCGAAGAGATCGCGGTCTTGCGCTTCGGTGATCTCTTGAGCGCCGTGCATGCTCAAGACCATGCGGTCCGAATTCCAATAGGCAAACGCGTTCATGCCCGCCGCCACAAGGAAGGCGATGAACATGCCGGTCGTGCCGCCGATATAGCCGCCGATAAAGACGAACAGCGCCGTCATCGCCGTCAGCAAAACTGCCGTCTTGATCCAGTTCATTGGCGGGGGCCCCGATGGAGTCGCGTCATGGCCCATGATTTAGGTGCGGACGCGGCTCTCATCAAGGAACTCCTAAAAGACTACCGTCCGGTGAGCTTAACCGGTGCCACGAACGGCCGAACGCCCAGTTCTTCGTAGATTTCGCTGGGGTAGTAGGCGGTCGTGCCCTTGATCACGAGGGCGGCTTTGCGAATGTCGGCGATTTGCTTTGTCGGGTCGCCATCGAACAGTACCAAATCCGCGCGCTTGCCGGGCTCGATCGTGCCGCGGTCATCCAAAACGCGGGCGTAGCGCGCACCATTCAGCGTCGCCACCTGGAGTGCTTGCGGCGGCGTCAAGCCTGCCTGGACGTAGAGCTCCAGTTCGCGCTGGAGCGTGAAGCCCGGAATCGCATCCGTTCCAGCGACCAACGGCACCCCGGCCCGGTACAGGCGGCCCACGAACTCGATCATCTTTTGGTAGGATTTTTCGTAGCGCGCGGCGGTCGCATCGTCAGGGATGTTCATTTCCGCGACGCGCAAATTGCGCTGAATGTCGGGCGGCAAGTGATCGGCGGCAGCCGCGTAAGCCTGCGATAGCTGACCCGCGCGCTGACGCAAGAAGTCGAACGTGGTGAGCGTGGGATCGATCACCGTCTGCTTGCGCGCTAGGAGCGCGATGAAGTCCTGGACCGGCTTGCTGTCGAAATCGAGCGACGCGGTTTTTTCCGCCGGCAAATAGAACCGCTCAAGCGTACGTGTGTCGGTCTTGTCGGTGACGAAGAAATTCAGCAACACCTGATTGATGTGTTGGATTTCGTCATAGCCCTGTTCGACCGCTTCTTGAGCGCGCATGAACGCGGGAATGTGACCGCTGACGCGAAGCCCTTTTGAATGCGCATACGCCGCTGTGGCGCGTACGTGCTCCTTCGGGAACGAATTGTAAATCTTGATTTGCGGGTAGCCGTGCGCCGCGTACCAGTCGACCGCCTTCTTCGCTTCGGCCAAGGTGGAGATGACGAAGCCGTTACGGGCCGCCATCTTGCTCTCACCTTCGATGAAGCCAGCGGCCACGATGTGCGGCATCATCAACGTACCCGCGCGCTCTTGCGCCATGATCTGTTGAAGCGTCGCGTTGTCGTTGCCCATGTCGCGCACGGTGGTGATGCCGGCTGCGAGGTTCAGGCCGCCATCCCAACGGCTGAGATGGCCATGCATGTCGAACAGGCCCGGCATCAGAACGCGACCGCCGGCGTCGACGACCCGGCCGACTTTTACTTTGCTTTGACCGGTCGGAGTGACGGAGACGATGCGGCCGTCGCGCAGCAACACGTCCGATGCCAGACCGAGCTTTGCCGCCTTGCTGTCGAACACGCGTGCATTGCGGATCAGCGTCGTGCCTTTGACGTCGTGCGCGAGGCGTATTTGCATCGCGAGAACGACGTCGCCCTCGGCTTTCTTCTGTTGTGTCTCGAGCGCCTTGGCGTTCGTCTCCCAACCCTCTTCGATCAGCTGAAGGAAGCCCGGCACGATGAACGCGAACAGCCGCGGGTTCGCCTCGTTCGTCGCCCAAACGAAAGCGGGCGTCAGGCCGACGCCGGTGATCGACATTAGCGTCACCTTGCGATGGTCGGATCCGCGGGCGACTTGGGCATCGACGACCTTGCGGATCGTCAGCGTGCCGCCCGGAATCAGCGGCAGTTTCCCGTCACTGCGTTTGCCGATGGCCGCGAAGGCGACGGAGTATGCCGCTGGCGTTCCACCGAGCGACCAATAGAGCGCCGGACCGGAGACAGCCACCTCGCCCTCGTCGGAGGTCGATTTCCACTTCGCCTTGTCGCCGTTGCGGCTGAACGTTTCATCGACCGGCGCGCCGAAGGTCGATTTGCCCTTCACTGCGTAGCGCACGAACGTGCCGTCCGGGCCGAGCGTGAACTCTTCCTTGAGCTCGGGTCCGCGACCGTTGTCTTTGAAGATGAAGTCGACGTGGGTGACCCCGTCGTCGCCTTTTTCTACGATTTGGTGACCCGCGTTCTTGCCGTTGTCGACCAGCGCCACGTAGCGCAACGTTTCGGCCGCGTTTGCGTGCGCGAGCAATGCCACGCTCAGCGCAGAGAAGATCGCGAGATTCATCCATTTCATCGGCAAGAGCCCTTTCAGGTCGCGTGAGCGGGCAGCATTAGGCGCGCCCACGCCGGGCATCAAGAGCAAGCTATTGCGCCGGCGGTGCGGGCGTTGCGGGTGCTGCCGCAGCGTCCGGCGCGCTGATCGGCGGTACGGTCGCTGGGGCTGCTGCCGGTTCGGCGGGCGCGGCGACCGCTGGCGGCGGCAACTCGCTCAAGTGTTCGGCCTTCCAGTGCATGGCCATCGAGATGCGCGAGCGACCCGAAGGATGATCGTAGAAGACGAACTCCTCCCACGGCGTTGGGTCGAGCTTGCGATACTCGGAGAGCTTGAGCGCAATGTTTGCGAACCCATCCGGTTCACGCGCGGCGTTGAGGCCGAAGATGTCGGCTTCGGCTTCGTTGGACCGGACCATCGTGTTCGTCACCGGCGTTCCAAGTGCACCAATGAACGCTAGAAGCATCGAGAGAACGGCAAAGCCGGCCGGATCGGCGATATCTCGAATACCCCAGACCCCGCCGAACACACGGTGTAACGCTTGGAAGCCCCAATGGGCGAAAGCGAAGGCAACGAGGGACAGGAGCGTGATGTAGGCGATCATCTCGTTCACGTGGCCGAGAACGTAGTGGCCCATCTCGTGCGCCATCACGGCGCGCACTTCGTTGGGCGTCGAGCGATTCAACAAGTTGTCGTTCAGCGAAATGCGCGTCGTGCTCAAAAAGCCTTGTACGTTCGCGCTGATGCGTTTCGATTGGCGCGAGGCGTCAACCTCAAAAACGTCTGTGACGGGAATGCCATTGGCCCGGGCCAGCGACAGGATTTGCTGCTTCAACTCGCCGTCACGCATGGGCTTGTAGTCGTTGAACAGCGGCGAGATGAAGACAGGCCCCACCAAGGCGGAGAACGCGAAGAAGACCGAGACCGCGCCAGCGCCCCAAATCCACCACGTGTTCGGCGCGCGGCGGATGATCGCGTAGACGATCGTCAAGAAAAGGCCACCCATGATCGTGCCGATGCCAAGGCCGATCATATATTCGTTGAACCACTGTCCGTAGGTTTGGTTGGACAGGCCGAATGCGTGTTCGCGCGTGAAGCCTTCGTACATCGTGAGCGGGAACGAGAGCGCGCTCGTCAAAACCGTGAACACGACGATGAAGCCGAACGTCTGCAACCAGCGCCACGGCAGTGTGCGTTCCATAAGGCCGCGCAGGCCGGAGGCGACGCGTGTAAAGAGCAGCAAGAGCGACACGCCGATCGCGTAGAGGGTGTCGTAGAGGATCAGCCAGTAACCGCCTTCGAAATAGGCGTCGGACTTCGCACGCGCTTCGCCGGTGATCTGCGCCAGATAGGCGTTAGTCGCGGCGTTCGGATCGAAGTCGGCCGCGTGTGCGGCGACAGCGATGATCGGCAGCAATAGCAACGACAAAAGAATAGTGCGCTTAGACATGAAGCCCCCACAAGCCTAGGCACCAGCATAGCCGCGGAGGAGCGGTTTGGCGCGCGACAAAGCGCGTCTCACGTGGGCGTGACGCGCATTGCGGTGCAGCACGCTTGGTCCTATTTTCTGAAGCATGTCGAGCGAGAAAGAAATTGCCGAACGGATCGCAGCTGCCGCGCAACGCGCGCTTGCGGAGGCCGAGGAGCGGCGCGCCCAAGAGGCGAAGATGGTAAAGGAACGGCCGAAGGAAGTTGGCGGACCGAAGGGACCGGAGCCCACGCGCTATGGCGATTGGGAGCGCAAGGGGATCGTCAGCGATTTCTGACGCTCGCGCCCCTGTTGCGAAGATGCAAAAGCCCTATCGGTTGATCGCACTCGGTCGCCTGCCGGCGGCTACGCGTGACGCGATGGGCGACACGCTGGGTTCGCTTTCGGCGATGGCGCTTGAACCGGGATCGTGGCGCGCGACGAAGCGCGGCTATTCGGGCGTGTTCGTGACGCTGGGCGATCGCGGCTTCAACGTGCCGGAAGAAGGCAGGTTCAGCGACTTTGCAACGCGCGTTCATCGCATTGCGTTCGAACTCAAAGGCGCAAAGCTGACGTTGACACCTCGCGACACGCGCTATGTTCGCGACGAGAAGGGCGGGCTTACGACAGGGCTCGACCCGGGTTCTGGGACCACCAAGCAATTCGGCGCGCGATTGCCGAGCCCGGAGAAAGGTGCCGCGGCCGGGCGTTTGTCGATCGACAGCGAAGGCCTCGCGCTTTGCGCCGACAAGCGGTTTTTCATCAGCGATGAGTTCGCCGCCAACATTTATGCGTGCGCGGCCGATGGGCGGATGACGGGCGTGATCACGCCGCCCGACGCGTTCGTGCCTTCGCGCAAAGGCACCGTTTGCTTCTCGTCGCGCGAGATGAGGATCGATCGCGGACGTGCGCCGAACGACGGCTTCGAGGGGCTTTCGCTTTCACCCGACGGCAAGACGCTGCTTGCGTTGCTGCAAGCGCCGCTGATGCAGGATCGAAAAGGAAAGCTCGCGTGGCAGCGTTA
>JANLXP010000933.1:0-3657 GCA_031365165.1 Alphaproteobacteria bacterium | reverse complement strand
GGCCTGGTACAAACCCAAAATCCAACAGCACAGCGAAGAGCGTCGCGTAAAGCTGGCTTCGATTGTCGAGAGGTACGGCTGGCCGAAAATTTCTGAGTTTGGACAGCCCGCGGCAACGGCCGCCTTTCTCGTGGTTCAGCACGCGGAGCACAATCTCGCGTTCCAAGAGAAAATGCTGCGGCTCATCGAGCCGCTGGTGCCAAATGGAGATGTTTCGGGCGAGCACTACGCCCTCCTCTTCGATCGCGTCGCAGTGAACAGCAACCGGCCGCAGAGGTATGCTAGCCAACTGAATGAGTGCCAGAATGGTAAGTTTATCGTGCCGGCCCTGCTTGAAGATCCAGAGAACGTTGACAAGCGGCGCGCTACAGTGGGGCTTGGGCCGTTGAAGGACTACATGCAAGCCATGGATCAGTACTCAAGCTTATGCAAGCAATAGCCCTAAACTCGCACGAGGAGCGGGGACTTGAAGCAAGCCCCTTGCGATCTACATATTAGATATAGGCAGCGCCCGCCTTCCGCCCCCTTCACCCGCAGATCTGCCCTAAGTCCCCTTGGCGAACGAGCGGACCGTTGCCACCACGCCCTCTTCGAACGGCGTGACATCCGACCAAAAGCGTTTCTTGAACTTGGCAGCATCGACCACGTAGGGGCGGTCCCACGTGAAGCCGATATCCACGACCTCCGCCATCAACCGTGAAAACAGACCGAGCGCCGGCAACATCCACATCGGGATCACGCGGACTTTCATCGGTGCACCGGCCGCAGCGGCGCCGAGCTGCAGAATTTCGCGCGGCGTTCGCGTCGGCGCGCACGGCATGTTCCAGATCTGGCCGAATGCATCGTCGGGTGCGTCGAGCAGCGTCACCGCAGCGCGCGCAATATCGGGGACATACGCGAAGTCATGCGGGATGTCGGGCGGCACCAGCAGCGTTGCCGCTTGCTTGTTCGCCAACGCGCCAAGCCCGCTTGCACCCAAATGCGATGCGGTGACGGCCGGTCCATAAAAATCCGTGCACCGAAGCGCCGCAAGCTTCACGCGATCTTTCGCATCCATCCAAATGCGCGTGACTTGGCTCAAGATCGCGGCCTTGTTGCCGTGATTGGAGAGCGCCATGTCTTCGCGCCGCGGTTCGCGCTGTGGCCCCAGCTGATAGAGATTGTCGATGAACACGACGCGCACGCCGGTGCCACTGCATGCCTCGACGAGGTTCTTCATCGTTATGGGCCACACCCGGCGCCACACGCGCGAATCATAGGGAAAGCCGACCGAGAGCAGGACCTGCGACGCGCCCGCCACCGCTTGCCGAACCGACTCCGGCTTCAAGATATCGCACGCGATGAACTCGGCATTGGCCGAAAGGTCGGCAGGCCGCTTGCGTCGCGCGATCCGCACCGCATCGCCCCGCGCCAGCAGCGAAGCCGTCACCAAGCGCCCGATGGTGCCGTGACCGAACACGACCGTCAAACCCTTCATGCCTGAACCCCTCCAAAAGATGCCTCCAGCATAGGGCAGGAGGCCCTACTGCAACGAACGATCATGCTCATGGCGCGTGCGGTCATGCCGTTCGTACGAGCACAGCGCTAAACACACCCTTGCAACCGCACCGCGCCGCGCTCTTGATGTGCGCGCCGCCGCGAGGAACGAAACATGCTTGCCCGTCTATTCCCAAAGCAGTTCGACAACGAGTACCGCGGTTATGTGGCGGCGCTCATTTTGTTCGCGCCCATCGTACTGATGAAACTCGCGATCGGCATCAACACCACGGGCTTGAACCCTTGGGTTCCGGTCCAGCGCGTCATCACGGGCGCGGACGGCATTCCCCTCGACACGTTCAGCCCGGCAGCGCAGGAGATCGTGGTCCGTCTGTTCGCGTATTGGGGTCTTACGCAGGTATTGCTAAGCGCTCTCTGCCTGCTCGCGCTCGTCCGTTATCGGGCACTGGTGCCACTGATGTATCTGGTTCTGCTCGCCGACCAACTCGGCCGCAAAGGTCTGGCCCTCCTCCATACGACCGAAGCCGTCACCAGCGTGGGCACGCCAATCGGCTCCGCCATCAATCTGGGGCTACTGACGGCACTGCTCATCGGCTTCGTCCTGTCGTTGGCTGACCGCCGCTGACGGTCCCTAGCCTTCCACCGCCTTTTCAACCGGCCGCAATTCGCAGCAACAAATCGGCCAGTTCCTTCGGCGCCGTGATCATCGCATCGTGCCCAGTTTCAACCTCGTGATACCCCCAACTCGCGTCGAGCCGCCCGCGCGCGCGTTCGCGCATCGTCTCGGCCAGCGAGCCGGTGCCGCGATCGGCCGTGCAGGCGATGTAGCTTCGCTTCACGCCCGAAAGACCGTTCGCAAGCGTCAACGGCTCGCGGAACGTTGCCGCACTCTGCGGGCGAAGGTGGCGCCGGACCCAGGCGAGGTCGTCGGCGTCTTTGATGCCGAAGTCGTAGGCGTAGTCGGGATCCACAAACAGCGCATCGACGGGAAGCGCATCGTGCGGCGCGCCGGTCGCGTCGAGAAGGTTCTCTCCGGAAAGCGGCACGACCGCATCGAGATAGACGAGGTGGCGCACGCGCTCCGCAAGCCGGTCCGCGACACCCGAGATCACCATCCCGGCATAGCTGTGCCCGACCAGAACGACGTCTTTCAACTCGTCAAAGGCGAAAACGTTGACGACGTCTTGGATGTGGGTTGAGAGATCGATATCGGGCGCATTGCGATGCGACCGGTAGCCGAGGCCAGCGAGGGCGGGCGTAAAGACTTCGGCTCCCGCCGCATGCAACAAATCGCGGGGGCGCTTCCAACACCAGCCGCCGTGCGCAGCACCGTGAACAAGAACGAACGTCGCCCGTGACGCGTCAACGGGCGCGACACCGCATGACGAGAGCGCAACGGCAGAGGTCGCACCGAGCGCTAGAAACCCGCGCCGGACAAGAGTGGTAGACATGCGAGCAAACCTCAAGGCAACAATAGGGAAAGCACAACCCGATCGCCGCCAAACGTACTACCGGCGGCGTCAGGAAGTCTTGCAACCGCAAGTTTGTCCGTTTCCCGCCTCATCGGATCGTTCCCGCATGAGCTTCAGACGAATTCCGTAAAATTTGGTGAAGGCATGTGCTCCCTCGGCGGCACACAACTCGCGGTCACGAGGCATTCCTGCTATCGAAACGCGAGACCACTCACCCCGCAGGAGCCACCGATGATCAAACTCCACCATCTGAACAACTCCCGCTCGCACCGCGTTCTGTGGCTGCTCGAAGAACTGGGCGTGCCCTACGAGATCGTGCATCACAAACGCGACGCCAACACGCGTCTCGCCCCACCGGAGCTGAAGAAGATTCACCCGCTCGGCAAATCGCCCGTGATCACGGACGGCACGCAAACCGTGGCCGAGTCCGGCGCAATCATCGAGTATCTGACAAAGACCTACGGCAAGGGAAAGCTGTGGCCGGCGGACACCGCGCCAAACTGGGTCGCGCACACACATTGGATGCACTTCGCGGAAGGCTCCGCGATGCTGCCGTTCATGCTGGCTCTCTATGTCGGCATGTTGGGCGAAGGCGGCGCGCCGCTGAAACCGCGTATCGAAAGCGAGATCGCCAACCACTTGGCTTACATGGAAGAGACGATCGGCAAGCACGCGTATTTCGCAGGCC
>JANLXP010000921.1:0-12605 GCA_031365165.1 Alphaproteobacteria bacterium | reverse complement strand
CGCCTTCGCCTGCTCGACCTTCTGCGGGTTCGCCGCGATAACCTTGTCGACGGCGGCCTCGATCGCGCCCATGTCGGTCACCTGACGCAAGCCGCGCTTCTCGACGATCGTGACGGGATCGCCACCTTCGCTCCAAGCGATCTCGAAGACGTCCTTCGCGATCTTCCCCGAAATCGTGTTGTCGCCGATCATCGAGACAATCGACCCCAGCGCCGCCGCCGAGACCGGGCTCTCCGCAATCGACTTGTCTTCTTTGTTCAAGCGCCCGAACAGTTCGTTGATCACCCAGTTCGCCGCCAGCTTCGCATCGCGCCCCTTGGCGACCTGCTCGTAGAAATCGGCGCTCTCGCGCTCGGCGATCAAAACACCGGCGTCATAGGTGCTGAGCCCGAAGTCTCGTACGAAGCGGTCCTTCTTGTCGTCCGGCAGCTCCGGCAACGTCGCCTTGATCCGCGCGACGAACGCGTCGTCGAACTCCAGCGGAAGCAAATCCGGATCCGGGAAATAGCGATAGTCGTGCGCCTCTTCCTTCGAGCGCATCGACCGCGTCTCGTTCTTCTTGGAATCGAAGAGTCGCGTCTCCTGCTTGATCGTCCCGCCGGCCTCGATGATGTCGATCTGGCGTCGCGACTCGTATTCCACGGCCGCCGCCACGAAGCGCATCGAGTTCACGTTCTTGATCTCGCACCGCGTGCCGAGCTTGTCGCCTGGCTTGCGCACGGAGACGTTGACGTCCGCGCGCATGGAGCCTTCGTCCATGTTGCCGTCGCACGTGCCCAGATAGCGCAAGATGCCGCGCAGTTTCTTCAGATAAGCGGCAGCTTCTTCCGAGGAGCGAAGGTCCGGCTTCGACACGATCTCCATCAGCGCGACGCCAGCGCGGTTCAAGTCGACGTACGACTGATCCGGATGCTGATCGTGCAGCGACTTGCCTGCATCCTGCTCCAGGTGCAGCCGCTCGATCCCGACCGTGAACGACTTGCCGCCCGGCATGTCGACAATGACGACGCCTTCGCCGACGACTGGCTGCTTAAACTGCGAAATCTGATAACCGGCGGGCAGGTCCGGATAGAAATAGTTCTTCCGGTCGAACACCGACTGCTTGTTGATCTGCGCCTTGAGGCCGAGCCCCGTGCGCACGGCCTGCTCGACGCAATACTTGTTGATGACGGGCAACATCCCCGGCATCGCCGCGTCGACGAAGCTCACATGCGCATTCGGATCGGCGCCGAACTCGGCCGAAGCGCCGGAGAACAGCTTCGCCTTCGACAGCACCTGCGCGTGCACTTCCATACCGATGACAACTTCCCACTTGCCGGTCGCGCCGTCGATCAGCGGGCCGGTCTCGGTGCGGGTCGTGATGACTGCGGTTGTCATGACTTAAGCCTCCCACCACGCCTGCGGCCGCGGTGTTACACCCGCAGCCTTTTCGATCACTTCGCCCACGCGGAACAACGTCGCCTCGTCGAACGCCTTGCCGATCAGCTGAAGGCCGAGCGGCAGGCCGTCGCTGCTCATGCCCGCCGGCACCGAAATGCCCGGCAACCCGGCGAGGTTCACCGTCACGGTGAACACGTCGTTCAAGTACATGGCGATCGGATCGTCCGACTTCTCGCCGATCCCAAACGCCGGACCCGGCGCCGTCGGCGTCAACAGCACGTCGCACTTCTTGTAGGCTTCGTCGAAATCGCACGCGATCAGCGTGCGCAGCTTCTGCGCCTTGATGTAGTAGGCGTCGTAGTACCCGGCCGACAGCACATAGGTGCCGATCAAAATGCGCCGCTGCACCTCTCGCCCGAACCCGGCCGCGCGCGTGTTTTCGTACATCGACGTGATGTCATTGCCGGGCACGCGCAAACCAAAGCGCACGCCGTCGTAACGCGCGAGGTTAGACGACGCTTCTGCTGGTGCCACAATGTAGTAAGCGGGCAGTGCATACTTCGTGTGCGGCAAGCTGACGTCCACTGTCTCCGCCCCCGCATCCTTCAGCCACTGAATCCCCTTCTGCCACAGCGCTTCGATCTCGGCCGGCATCCCGTCGATGCGATACTCTTTCGGAATGCCGATGCGCAGCCCCTTGATGTTGCCCGTCATCGCTGCTTCGTAGTCCGGAACCGGCGTGTTGACGCTTGTCGAGTCGAGCGGGTCGTAACTCGCCATCGTCTTCAACAGGATCGCGCAGTCGCGCACCGTGCGTGCCATCGGTCCCGCCTGATCGAGCGACGACGCGAACGCGACGATCCCCCAGCGCGAACAGCGTCCGTAGGTCGGTTTGATTCCGGCGATCCCGGTGACCGCCGCCGGCTGGCGAATGGATCCGCCGGTATCGGTGCCCGTCGCGCCCATCACAAGCCGCGCCGCGACCGATGCCGAGGACCCGCCCGACGAACCACCCGGCACCAACGCCGTGTTTGAGCCGTTGCGCCGCCACGGATTGATCACGGGCTTGTAGTAGCTCGTCTCGTTCGACGAGCCCATCGCGAACTCATCCATATTGAGCTTGCCGAGCATCACCGCGCCGGCCTCGAACAAATTGCGCGAAACGGTCGACTCGTAGGGCGGCTTGAACCCGTCGAGAATATGTGACCCAGCAGTCGTCAGAACGCCCTTCGTGCAGAACAGATCTTTGATACCAAGCGGGATACCCTCGAGCGCGCGCGCAGAACCCGCTGCGATCCGCTTGTCGGCCTCCGCAGCACCCGCGCGCGCGATCTCCGGCGTCTCAGTCACGAACGCATTCAGGGCCCGCGCCTTCTCGACCGCCTTGATATGCGCTTCGGTCAACTCCTTGGCGCTGAATGCCTTCTTCTTGAGCCCATCGCGCGCCTCGGCGATCGTGAGCGAGGTCAGATTGCTCATTCGACCACCTTTGGCACGGCGAAATAGTTGTCCTCGCCAAGCGGCGCGTTCTGCACCACAGCGCCCGCACGATCGCCGTCGGTGACCACATCGTCCCGCATCGCCAGCGACATCTTCACGACGCTGGTCATCGGCTCGACGTTCGACGTGTCGACCTCGTTCAATTGCTCGACCCAAGCCAATAGGGCGTTGAGCTCCTTGGCCATCGGCTCAAGCTGCTCCTCGGGAAAAGCAATGCGCGCCAGCCGCGCTACGCGCCTAACAGTGTCTTTATCGACGGACATACGGGGTCCCTGCGGATCGATTTCTTGTGGTGGAACGGGGGCTTTGCTACCAACCGGGGCCACCCGTTGCAAGGCGCGAACCGCCACCCTCGTGATCGTCAAAACACCCTCCGAATTGGCCGCTCTCTTGAAGCCAGGCGAGCGCCTATTCGGGCTCGACCTCGGCGAAAAGACAATCGGCATCGCGCTGACCGACGTACTCCGCACCGTCGCCACGCCCTTGGAGACCTTGGCGCGGGTCAAATTCACGACGGATGCCGAGGCTCTGATCGCCCTCATCAAGAAGCACAACGTGGCGGGCCTCGTGATCGGTTTGCCGCTGAACATGAACGGCACCGAGGGGCCGAGCGCGCAATCCGCCCGCGCCTTCGCCCGCAATTTAGAACCGAAGCACCCGCTCCCGATTCTGTTCTGGGATGAGCGCCTGTCGACCACCGCGGTCACCCGCACGCTTATCGAAGCCGACGTGTCGCGCGCGAAACGCAAAGAAGTGGTCGACAAGATGGCCGCCGCCTACATCTTGCAAGGCGTGCTCGAAGCCATGAGGCGCGGCTAGATGCTGGGTCAACTGTTCCGCCGAATCTACATCCGCCCACCCGAACCGATTCCCTCCGAACATCGCCGCCTACTGCTGCTCGTCGGCGCCGCCATGTTCATTGCGGCTTACGACGTGAACATCTACGGGATGGCGTCTCGCCAGATCCAAGCCTCGTTTGCGATCCCGGAAGGCGACATCGGCCGCGTCATCGTGGTCTTTCGCCTCGGCATGATTCCGGCGCTGTTCCTCGCCTATCTGGCCGACGTAATCGGTCGCCGCTCGCTCTTGATGTTGACGCTGGCCGGAGCGTCTGTCGCGACGATCTGGACCGCGTTCGCGCAGACGCTGCCCGAGTTCCTCGCCGCGCAAACGCTCGCCCGCGTGTGCATCTACACCGAAGAGATGCTTTGCGTCGTCGTCATCGCGGAAGAGTTTTCCGAACGCACACGCGGCTGGGCCATCGGACAACTGGGTGCGCTCGGCGCCTTAGGCGCGGGCGGCGCCGCACTGATGTTCGGCTTCGTCTCGTTACTGCCATTCGGTTGGCGCGCGATCTATGTCATCGGCGCGATCCCGCTCCTGTGGCTGCTCTGGGCGCGACGCGCGCTACCGGAAACGAAGCGCTTTCAGGAGCGCGCCGCGCATGGCGGAAAAACGAACCCGCTCTTGAGCCTGATCCGAAACTACCCAGGCCGCCTCGCGCTCGTCGTCGGCGTCGCAGCCACATACGCCTTCGCGATGGCGAGCACGGTGACGCTGTTCTCGGCCTTCTTGCAGAAGACCCACGGTTGGCTGCCATGGCAAGTGACTGTTCTCACCTTGGGCGCGGGCTTCGTCGCGATTCTCGGCAACACGGTCGCGGGCACGCTCAGCGACCAGTATGGCCGCAAAACCGTACTCGCTACCTGCGCGATCGTCTCGGCGGCTGGATACGCGCTGTTCTTTGGTTGGGCGGAAGGCTGGTGGCTCGTCCTCCTCTGGACCGTCTCGCTCTTCACGTTCATGGCAACCGACATCTTGATCGCAAGCCTCGGCGCGGAGCTGTTTCCGACATCCCACCGAACGTTCGCGGCCTCGATTCGCTTCTTCGCCTCCCTCACCGGCGGCTCGATTGGTTTGCTCGTAGAGGCCGAGGTCTTTCGCTTGACCGGTTCGCATGGTCAAGCCATCGCAACGATGACGCTCGCTGCCCCGCTCTGCCTTATCCCGATCTGGTTCCTGCCCGAGCCTGCCAAGAAAACGCTCGAAGAAATCGCGGCAGAGCGATCATGACAGACGTCATTTCGGCCCTCATCCCCGTCTTCGCCATCATCGCCGTTGGCGCCGGACTGAGACGGCTGAACTTCCTAGCTGCCGACGGCTGGCGGGCCGTCGAGCAACTCACCTACTTCGTGCTCTTCCCGTGCTTCCTGTTCGGCGCGATCGCGTTCGCCGACTTCACGAACGAACCCGTCGGCCGCATGGCGCTTCTGCTGGCGGGCACGATGATCGTCATAGCGGTGCTCGTCTATCCATTCCGTCCGTTGCTCAACCTCGACGGTCCAGCCTTTACCAGCCTGTTCCAAGGCGCCGTGCGCTGGAACAGCTACGTCGCGCTCGGCGCGATCGCGGCAGTCTTGGGTGCCAAGGGTCTCGCTCTCGCAGCCATCGCCGTCGCGATCATGGTCCCGCTCGCGAACGCGCTCTGCGTGGTCGTCTTGATGCGCCACGCGGGCGAAAGCGGCGCCGAATTCAGAATGCTGGCCACACAGCTCGCGCGCAATCCGCTGATCTTGGCCTGCCTCGCCGGCATCGTTGTGCAACTCGTGGGACTGCCCATCCCGAAAGTCGCGGCCACGACCATCGACCTGATCGGCAAGGCAGCACTTCCGCTCGGCCTGCTCGCCGTCGGCGCAAGCCTCGACCTCGGCGACGCACGATCACGCCCAGCACCCCTCATCGCCGCGACCTTGCTGAAGCTCGTCGTTATGCCGGCGCTCGTGGCCGCAGGCGCATTGCTGTTGGGCGTAACCGGCGCCGCCAAAGTGGCCGCCCTGATCTGCGCCGCCGTCCCCGGCGCCTCCTCGTCCTACATCCTCGCACGCCAGCTTGGCGGCGATGCGCCGCTCATGGCAAACATAACGACGGCGCAAACGCTTGTGGCGATGCTAACCATGCCCATGATGTTGTGGGTTTTGGCTTGATCGCGTCTTGCGCGCACGAATGCGCCCCCCTATACCCACCCCCGCGATGACCGGCTTGTTCGCCCGCCAACACCTACTCGCCATCGCGCCTTTGACGCGCCAAGAGATAGAGTCGTTGTTGGACTTGGGCGCCGAATACGTCGACCTAAACCGCCAAATCCAGAAGAAGCGCGACACGCTCCGCGGCCGCACGCTCATCAACCTGTTCTTCGAACCGTCGACCCGTACGCAATCCTCTTTCGAACTTGCGGGCAAGCGCCTGGGCGCCGACACCATGAACATGTCGGTCAACCAATCGTCCCTGAAAAAGGGCGAAACGCTGATCGACACAGCGACGACGCTGAACGCGATGCGCCCCGACATCATCGTCATCCGCCATCACGACTCGGGTGCTGTCGCCCTGCTCGCCGACAAAGTCTCCTGCTCGGTCGTGAACGCCGGCGACGGCGCGCACGAGCACCCGACGCAAGCGCTGCTCGACGCACTCACCATCCGACGCCGTTTGGGGAAGATTGAAGGCCTGACGGTCGCCATCTGCGGCGACGTCATGCACAGCCGCGTCGCCCGGTCGAACGTCCACCTTCTCACGAAGCTGGGTGCCCGCGTCCGCCTCGTCGCGCCGCGCACACTAATGCCCGCCGGTGCGGCGACCTGGGGCGCGGAAATCTTCACCGACATGCGCGAAGGCCTGAAAGGCGCCGACATCGTGATGATGCTGCGCCTGCAGATGGAGCGCATGACAGGCTCCTTCCTGCCGTCGCAACGCGAGTACTTCCATTTCTACGGCCTGGACCGTGAGAAGCTGGCACTCGCCAAGCCCGGCGCGCTGGTCATGCATCCGGGCCCGATGAACCGCGGCGTCGAAATCGACAGCGCCATCGCCGACGACATCGACCGCAGCCTCATCCACGAACAAGTCGAAATGGGCGTCGCCGCCCGCATGGCCGTGCTGGACGCGCTCGCGCGTCAGCTGCCGAACGCGGAGCGCAAATCATGAAGCGCACCGCCTTCATCAACGCACGCCTGATCGACCCGTCAACAAACCTCGACGTGGCAGGCGGTTCTCTCATTGTCGAAGACGGCAAAATCGCTGACGTCAGTAAAGTTCAATTGAAGGTCCCCGGCGATGCTGAGGTGATCGATTGCGCCGGCCAAGTGTTGGCGCCGGGCCTCATCGATCTACGCGTTTTCACCGGCGAGCCCGGCGCCGAACACCGCGAGACACTCGCCTCCGCAGGCGAGTCCGCAGCAGCGGGCGGCGTTACTTCGTTCGCGATGATGCCGGTCACCGATCCGGTAATCGACGACGCAGCGCTCGTCGACTTCATCAGGCGCCGCGCTGCCGCGAATGCAAAGGTCAACGTCTATCCGACCGCGGCGCTCACCCAAGGCCTCAAAGGCACGCAGATGGCCGAGATCGGTTTGCTGCAAGAGGCGGGCGCCATCGCGTTCACCGACGCTGACCGCACGATCGCCTCGACCCTGATCATGCGCCGCTGCCTAACCTACGCAGCAAACTTCGACGCGCTCGTCATCGCGCATGCCGAAGACCCGGCGCTCGCAGGCGTCGGCCACATGAACGAAGGCGCCTTCGCGGCCCGCATGGGCGTGGGCGGCATCCCGCCCGCAGCGGAAGCGATCATCGTCGAGCGCGACATGCGCCTCGTCGAACTCACCGGCGCGCGCTATCACCTCGGGCAAGTCTCGACCGCCGCCGCCCTCGAAATCATCGCCAAAGCAAAGGCGCGCGGCCTGCCCGTGACCTGCGCTGTCTCCGCACATCACCTCGTGCTCAACGAACAAGACGTCGGCGAATACAAGACCTTCGCGAAAGTCTCCCCGCCGCTGCGCTCCGAAGACGACCGCAAGGCCATGGTCGAAGGCGTGCGCAACGGCACGATCGACGCCATCGTCTCCAGCCACGACCCGCAAGCCCCGGAAACAAAGCGCCTGCCCTTCGCGCAAGCAGCTTACGGCACGGTTGGCCTTGAGACGTTGCTGCCCGCCGCACTGTCGCTCCACCACGAAAGCGGCCTTTCGCTGATCGACGTCCTGCGCCGCCTTACCCTTGAACCGGCGAAGCTTCTGCGCCTTACCTCCGGCCGCCTCGCCAAAGGCGCGCCCGCGGACCTGGTTGTGTTCGATTCGGGATCTCCTCGAAAAATCGATCCCACTGAATTCCGTTCCCGCTCCAAAAACTCGCCGTTCAAAGGCCGGTTGATGCAAGGCCGCGTGTCGCGCACAGTGGTCGGCGGCACCATCGTCTTCGCAGGCTAACGCATGCTTGAACTCCTCGCCCTCGCAGGCGGTTACCTTCTGGGCTCGATCCCATTCGCCTACATCGTGACGCAAGCATTCGGCCTCGGCGACATCCGCCAAGTCGGATCCGGCAACGTCGGCACGACGAACGTGCTCCGCACGGGCAACAAACTCGCGACCGCGCTGACGCTCATCGGCGATGTCGGTAAAGGCGTCGTTGCGGTGCTGATCGCGAAGTACTACGGCGACATCCCGGCGATGGCCGCAGGTCTCGGCGCATTCGCAGGCCACATCTTCCCGGTTTGGCTGAACTTCAAAGGCGGCAAGGGCGTCGCCACCTTTTTGGGAATTCTTGCGGCCCTGTATTGGCCGGTCGCGCTGTTAGCTGCAGGCACATGGCTGGTGGTCGCCGCGACGAGCCGCATCTCGTCGCTAGCCGCGCTCGTCGCCGCAGCCGCGTCGCCGATCTATATGGTCTTCCTCGGACCTTTCCCCTACGCCGTCGGCGCGGCGATCCTGGCCGCGCTGATTTTCGTCACGCATCGCGAGAACATCGACCGCCTCCTGAAGGGTCAAGAGCCGCGGATCGGCGCCAAGAAAACCTAGTTCCTCAAGACATCTTGTCGCCAGATTCCATGGCCAGTCTCCCAAAATGGATGAGACGCTGACGATTGACGACAACGAACGGCTGGCGCGTTTGCGCCTGATCCGCGCCAACAATATCGGCGCGGTGACGTTCTGGGCTTTGCTGGAACGCTATGGCGATGCGGTCACCGCATTGGTCGCGTTGCCTGACCTGATCCGCAGATCGCGCAGCACGCGGCCGATCAAACTCCTGCCCGAGAGCGATGCAACAGCGGAATTCGAACGCGCCGCGAAAGCGAACGCACAAGTCCTCGTGCACGGAGAACCGGACTATCCCCGGGGACTGACCGAACTCGACGCGCCACCGCCCGTTGTTACCGTGCGCGGAAATCCCAAACTGTTCGCGCTCGACACGATCGCGATCGTCGGCGCACGCAACGCCTCCGCACTCGGCCAGCGCTTCGCGCGCGACATCGCCAGCGACTTAGGCGCCGCAGGCATTGTCATCGCTTCGGGCCTCGCCCGCGGCATCGATACCGCCGCCCACAAAGGAAGCCTGCCCACGGGCACGATCGCGGTCATGGCGGGCGGCGTCGACGTCGTCTACCCGCCGGAGAACCAAGCCCTCTACGAAGAGATCGCAGCCAAGGGCGCGGTCATCTCCGAAATGCAGATGGGCCAACAGCCGACCGCGCAGCACTTCCCGCGCCGCAATCGCATCATCTCAGGGTTGGCGCGCGGCGTCGTCGTGGTCGAGGCGACGCTGAACTCGGGCTCGCTGATCACGGCGCGCCTGGCCGCCGAACAGGGCCGGGACGTGTTCGCGGTGCCGGGTTCGCCGCTCGACCCCAGGGCCAAAGGAACGAACGGGCTGCTCCGCCAAGGTGCCATTCTGACCGAGAGCGCCGAAGACGTTTTGAACGCCCTCGGCCCTCGCGAACCGACCCTCAGAACCAAGCCGAAGTCCAACCCTACGGCTGTCGCAATTCTCCAAAACACCGACGCCCTGCAGCGCGAGATTCTGAAGCAATTGGGACCCGCTCCGGTTGAAATAGATGAGTTGGTTCGACTGCTCGGCGCATCGCCGGCGGAGGTCTCGGCAGCCCTCCTGGACCTCGAATTCGCCGGTCACTTAACCCGGCATCCGGGCCAAAGAATATCGGCATCGGTCGGACGTTAATGATTTAACAATTTGAATTATATAGAGTTTTTCGAGCAGCGACGCGGCCCCACATTGCCGTTGGTTGACACCCTAACCAGATTCAGACCAGTGTCCCGCCCCCAAAAGGGCCCCCCAAACGAAAAGAGTTAGAGTTGGCCGCAAGCAATGTCGTGATCGTGGAGTCGCCAGCGAAGGCGAAGACGATCAACAAGTACCTCGGCAATACTTATAAGGTGTTGGCGTCCTACGGCCACGTGCGCGACCTGGCCGAGGAAGACGGATCCGTCCAAACCGACAACGACTTCAAGATGTCTTGGGAAATCCAGGATCGGGCGGGCAAACACCTCAACGAAATCACCGCAGCCGTCAAAGGCGCGAAAAAGCTGATCCTGGCCACCGACCCCGACCGCGAGGGCGAGGCCATCTCCTGGCATTTGCTTGAAGTCTTAAAGGAAAAAAAGGTCCTGAAGGACGTCGCGGTCGAACGCGTCGTGTTCAACGCGATCACGAAGGCCGCCGTCACCGAGGCGATGGCCAATCCGCGCCAGATCGACGCCGAACTGGTCGACGCCTATCTGGCGCGCCGCGCGCTCGACTACCTCGTCGGCTACAACCTCTCGCCGATCCTGTGGCGCAAGCTGCCGGGCGCCCGCTCGGCCGGCCGCGTGCAATCTGTCGCCCTTCGTCTCGTCTGCGAACGCGAGATGGAGATCGAGAAATTCAAGCCGCAGGAATACTGGACCGTCGACACGTTGCTGAAGACGCCGTCCGGCGACAACATGTCGGCGCGCCTGACGAAGCTGAACGGCGAGAAGCTCGACAAATTCTCGCTTCCGAACGAAGCCACCGCCGAAGCCGCGCGCCGCGCGATCGAAGCCGGCAAGTTCTCCGTCGCCAGCGTCGAGTCGAAGCCCGCGCGCCGCAATCCGCAGCCGCCGTTCACGACCTCGACGTTGCAACAAGAAGCCGCGCGCAAACTCGGCTTCTCGGCGAAGCACACGATGAGCACCGCCCAGCGCCTCTATGAAGGTCTGGAAGTCGATGGTGAGACCGTGGGTCTCATCACCTATATGCGTACCGACGGCGTCGATGTGGCGCCCGAAGCATTGACCGCGACGCGCAAGCTGATCGAAAGCCGCTTCAGCAAGCGTCACATGCCCGACACCCCGCGCATGTACAAATCGAAGACGCGCAACGCCCAGGAAGCGCACGAAGCAATTCGCCCAACCGACGTCGCTCGCACACCGGAATCGATCAAAAACCTCGAGCCCGACATGGCCAGGCTCTATGATCTGATCTGGAAGCGCATGGTCGCGAGCCAGATGGAAGCGGCGGAATTTGAGCGCACGACCGTCGACATCGAAACCGGCGACGGCAAGACCGGCCTGCGCGCGAACGGCTCCGTGCTGACATTCGACGGCTTCCTCGCACTCTATCAAGAAGGTCGCGACGAACCGGCGGACGACGAAGACAGCGCACGCCTGCCGAAGGTCGCCAAGGGTGACGGCATGAACGTCGCCGAAATCAAACCGGAACAGCACTTCACCGAGCCGCCGCCGCGCTTCTCGGAAGCCTCGTTGGTCAAGAAGCTCGAAGAGCTCGGCATCGGCCGACCCTCGACCTACGCCTCGATCCTGCAGGTGCTGCGCGACCGTTCGTATGTGCGTATGGACAAGGCCCGCTTCATTCCCGAAGACAAGGGCATGCTCGTCACGGCATTCCTGACGAACTTTTTCCAGCACTACGTTCAATACGATTTCACGGCGGACCTGGAAGACAAGCTCGACCTCGTCTCCGACGGCAAGCTGAAGTGGACGAAACTGCTCGCCGACTTCTGGAGCGGCTTCAACGCCGCGATCAAAGACATCGGCGACCTGCGCATCACGCAAGTGCTCGACACCTTGAACGAGGTCTTGGGCGACCACATATTCCCGCCGAACGCCGACGGCAGCGATCCGCGCAAGTGTAAAATGTGCGCGAACGGAACGCTGGGCCTGCGCCTCGGCAAGTTCGGCGCCTTCATCGGCTGCTCGAACTACAAGGGCGAAGGCGAAGACAAGTGCAGTTACACACGCCCGCTTGCCACAAGTGGCGGCGGCGAAGCGATGGAGACAAAGGCACTCGGCGTCGACCCGGAAACGGGCTTGAGCGTCACGCTGCGCGCCGGCCGCTTCGGTCCCTATCTGCAGCTCGGCGAAACGAGCAAAGAAAAAGACGCCGAGAAACCAAAGCGTGCGGGCCTACCAAAAGGCGTCGATACTTTTCTATTCAAATCCGCAGGCCGCCATTCCTGAGTTCAAGGCCATTGCAGCATCCACCTCAACGCACAAAGCAACGGCGCGTTACAATGTCGCGAATATTCTGGCCAATGCGAAGAACGTGGTTGAAGCCCGAAAAGAAGCCAAGGCCATTTTGCGTGATACGTCGTTGGCTTCCGTGCATGACATCACAAAAGAGTTGTTGGGATATATTTCGAATATTGAGGACACGCCGCAAGGCTGGTCAGAGTTGATTGACGGTAAAGTTGCAACGCTGAGCCAGCCATTGTCAGCGGTGACCGCGAGCGACAAATCCAAGTCGGACTACGTCAAGGCGCTCTACGATATTGGCTACGCAGGCGTAACCAACAAGAAAGATGACTGGTGGGTGACGAATACCTTGCCAGCCGATGCGACGTTGTCGAAAGCCCTCGCCGACGCGGCCCGCAAACACCCTATGGTGCTGTGGATGATGGC